>NZ_JABWQW010000113.1:0-203 GCF_014268645.1 Pseudomonas sp. SWRI154 | reverse complement strand
TGGACGAACGCGGAACCGGACACGCTGATGGAGCGGGTGCTTGCACCCGCCAACCTGCGGCGTGCGTATCAACGTGTGGTCAGCAACAAGGGCGCACCGGGTGCCGATGGCATGACGGTGGAGCAACTGGCGGACTACACGAATCAGTATTGGCCGATCCTCAAGGCTCGGTTGCTGGCCGGCGAGTATCACCCGCAAGGTGT
>NZ_JABWQW010000112.1:0-204 GCF_014268645.1 Pseudomonas sp. SWRI154 | reverse complement strand
TCAACGACACCACCACCGTGACGCTGACCGCCACACCGACCGTCAACGAAAACGGCACCATCACCTACACCGCCACTTTGACTGGTGCCGACGGCAAACCGGTCACCGCGCAAAACGGTCCGGTCACCGTGACTTTGGACAGTGGCAAAACCATCACCATCGCTGCCGGCGCAAGTTCGGGTGCGCTCGATGTGCCGGTCGGTA
>NZ_JABWQW010000111.1:0-207 GCF_014268645.1 Pseudomonas sp. SWRI154 | reverse complement strand
TGCCCTCACTCCGGCATTGCTCCGTGGGCCCGCCGCGAAGGCCCATCCATGGGCCAGCGCGGCTATCCCGGCATCCATGCCGGGATGCCCACTGCGCAATGCCTGCGTTCGGCCATCGTGGTTAACGGGGCGCCGAGATCAACGTCCACCGCGAGGCGGCCTGAAAGCCGACCTGGTTTGGGTGGGACTGCATTTCTCCCGTGGCGA
>NZ_JABWQW010000110.1:0-218 GCF_014268645.1 Pseudomonas sp. SWRI154 | reverse complement strand
ATCGACCTGGCGCACCAGCCGCGCGCGGTCGTCATGGACGTAGACTTCCTGGCTGCCATCGAGGTTCTGGACCGTGACGCTGCCGTCCTCGTCCCAGGTGTAGCGGCTGTCCATCTGCGCGAACGAGGCCCAGTGCCGCACGCAGCGGGCCGCCGGGCCGAGGCCTTGCCATTCCCAATAAAAACTCGCGCCGCCGGCCAGTTGCCGTTGGAGGATGA
>NZ_JABWQW010000011.1:0-182267 GCF_014268645.1 Pseudomonas sp. SWRI154 | reverse complement strand
GATAGCGGACAGCTTGAATTGCGATGTGTACTTACTCATGAAAACACCCCGGAGGTTGGATAGGGTGTCCAACTTCTGGGGCGCACTTCACAGCCGAGCGGGAGCAAGCTCCCTCGCCACGGGGGCGGTGGCATCCTGAAATCCTTGTGCTAGAGCCGTCGCCGTCTGCCAAGACATGACGCTGCACCATCGCTGTGCAATACTCTGCGCCGTTTTCTGAATGGCCGGTAATTCAGTCAATCCCTCTTGAAAATGCCGTTCCGGCTGAGGCTTATCCCTGAACTTCTCTGGTTTTACAGTGAAACTCTCTATCCCTGGCTTTTTATACTGCACGGCCCGCTGATCTTGAGGAATTTTCCTACAGGACGGTCTGCCCACAAGGCAGGCCCGGTTTCGGCAAAGGCTGCAAGCTCACCCGTTTGCGGCTTTTGGAGACTCGGTGGCTCATCCAATAACAAGACGAGGTTGTACTCCTATGCCTGTCGGCAATCATCTGCCCCATGGCGAGACCGCTCAGGGTGGTCCGCTCAAACGTGAACTCGGCGAGCGGCATATCCGCTTGATGGCGCTCGGCGCTTGCATCGGTGTCGGGTTGTTCCTCGGTTCGGCCAAGGCCATCGAGATGGCTGGTCCGGCGATCATGCTGTCCTACCTCATTGGCGGCCTGGCGATCCTGGTGATCATGCGCGCCCTCGGCGAGATGGCCGTGCACAATCCGGTGGCCGGTTCGTTCAGCCGTTATGCCCAGGATTACCTTGGCCCATTGGCAGGCTTCCTGACCGGCTGGAACTACTGGTTCCTGTGGTTGGTGACCTGTGTGGCGGAGATCACCGCGGTAGCGGTGTACATGGGCGTCTGGTTCCCCGACGTTCCGCGCTGGATCTGGGCGTTGGCCGCACTGGTCAGCATGGGCTCGATCAACCTGATCGCGGTCAAGGCCTTCGGTGAATTCGAATTCTGGTTTGCCCTGATCAAGATCGTCACCATCATCGCCATGGTAATCGGCGGCGTCGGCATCATCGCCTTCGGGTTCGGCAACGATGGCGTGGCCCTGGGCATTTCCAACCTGTGGACCCACGGCGGCTTCATGCCCAACGGCGTGTCCGGCGTGTTGATGTCCCTGCAAATGGTCATGTTCGCCTACCTGGGCGTGGAGATGATCGGCCTGACCGCCGGGGAAGCGCGCAACCCGCAGAAAACCATCCCCAACGCCATCGGCTCGGTGTTCTGGCGGATCCTGCTGTTCTACGTTGGCGCGCTGTTCGTGATCCTCTCGATCTACCCGTGGAACGAAATCGGCACCCAAGGCAGCCCATTCGTGATGACCTTCGAGCGTCTGGGCATCAAGACCGCCGCCGGCATCATCAACTTCGTGGTGATCACCGCCGCGCTGTCGTCCTGCAACGGCGGGATCTTCAGCACCGGCCGCATGCTCTACAGCCTGGCGCAGAACGGCCAGGCACCGGCCGGTTTCGCCAAGACTTCCAACAATGGCGTGCCGCGCCGTGCGTTGCTGCTGTCCATCGCCGCCTTGCTGCTGGGCGTGCTGCTCAATTACCTGGTGCCGGAAAAAGTCTTCGTCTGGGTCACCTCCATCGCCACCTTCGGCGCGATCTGGACCTGGGTGATGATCCTGTTGGCCCAGCTCAAATTCCGCAAAGGCCTGAGTGCTTCCGAGCGTGCGGCGTTGAAGTACCGCATGTGGCTTTACCCGATCAGCTCTTATCTGGCGCTGGCGTTTCTGGTATTGGTGGTGGGCCTGATGGCGTACTTCCCCGACACGCGCGTGGCGCTGTACGTCGGCCCGGCGTTCCTGGTGTTGCTGACGGTGTTGTTCTACACCTTCAAGTTGCAACCGGCCGGTGATACGCAGGGTTCGGTGCGTTCGGTTTCGTAACGTGATAACGCGGTAAAACAACAGCCCCGGTCGGAAATGACAGGGGCTTTTTTGTAGGTGTTGATTTTGACCGTCCGTCGGGTTTGATGTCCGACCTGTAAGTTCTGACAGTAGACCGCCGCAGCCCCCTGGCCTAGCTTGGAAGCCCGCCAACTGGCAAATGGCAAGGCAGGCACGATGAAGGGTTTCTCCGCGTTGATGGTGATCGCGCTGGTCAATGGATTGATCCATTGCCAGGTTTTTTTCCTGCTGTATGGCGCTGTTGGACTGACTCAGGCGAACAGCAATCTCGCGGCGTTCGGCGTGGCGGCGGCGTTTTCGTTTTATGTGAATGCGCTTTTCATCTTCGAGCCCGGGGAGTCATGGCGCGGTTATCTGCTGTTCAATGGTTTGATGGGCATCGCGAGCTATGGGATTGGCTCGATCGGCGATGCTTTGAGTTCGCCTGGCTGGCTGGCGGTAGCTTTGTATTTCTTGCTGAAACTGACGACGGGCTACAGCTTGTTCCGGTTCAAGTTGCTTCGTGACGCTCAGCAGCTATGAACGTATTCCGGAGCGCTTTTTTTACTTACTCATTGGTCGGCCTCGCCAATACGCTGCTTCATTGGCAGATATTTTTTGTGCTGCGCGTGGGGGTCGGTCTCGATCAGTCGATCAGCAATTTGGCTGCGTTTTGCGTGGCGGCTTCGTTCTCCTATTACCTCAACGCGCTCTACACCTTCGAGGCCAAACACTCGGTGACGGGGTATATGGTTTTCCTGTGCGCCATGGGAGCGCTCAGTTATGCCGTGGGGTATCTGGGAGATCGCTGGCGGCTCCATGGGTTGCTGACGGTAGCGGTATTTTCGCTGCTGAGCCTAGTGCTTGGTTTCCTGCTCTCCCGGTTCGTGGTGTTTCGTGGACACCGCTCATGAAAATCTCGCTGGTTGTGCCGGTGTTCAACGAAGAGCAGACCCTTGAACTGTTCTACAAAAGTGTTCGCCAGCATCCAGCGCTGGCCGGCTATAGCGTCGAGATCGTGTTTATAAACGATGGCAGCGCGGACCAGACTGGTTTTCTGGCTCGCGACATTGCGCTGGCCGATAACTTGGTCGTGTTCATTGAGCTCTCTCGAAATTTCGGTAAGGAGCCAGCGTTGTTTGCCGGGATCGAGCACGCCAGTGGCGATGTGGTTATTCCGATGGACGTCGACCTGCAAGACCCCATCGACGTTATTCCGAGGCTGATTGCCGAGTGGGAAAAAGGCGCGGAGGTGGTGCTGGCCAAGCGTCGTGATCGGTCGTCCGACAGTTATCTCAAACGTGGATGCGCTGCGCTGTTCTATCGCTTACTCGATCGGATTGCCTCCCCCCATATTGAGCGAAACGTGGGTGATTTTCGGCTGATGGATCGCAAGGTGGTGGAGGTCATCAAGACCCTTCCCGAGTACCAGCTCTTTATGAAAGGCGTGTTGTCGTGGGCCGGGTTCAATACCGTCATCATTGAATATGACCGCGCCGGTCGTGCCGCTGGCCACAGCAAGTTTAACGGTTGGAAACTGTGGAACCTGGCGCTCGAAGGTATCACTTCGTTCAGCACCGTGCCGTTGCGGTTGTGGACTTATGTCGGCGGTTGCATTTCGTTTCTTTCGCTGGTGTATGCCGCGTATATGGTGCTGGACAAGCTGTTTTTTGGAAACGATCTGTCTGGTTATCCGTCGCTGATGACGGCGATTTTATTTTTGGGTGGTGTGCAGCTGATTGGTATCGGCGTTTTGGGTGAATACATTGGGCGGATTTATCTGGAGACGAAGCACCGGCCTAGGTATGTCATCAGTGAAATAATCCGGGGCGAGTTGGGCGTGCGAGAAACCGACGAGACCTTGCGCGAGATAATCGGGGATCGTTTATGACTGTTGCTCATGCCTATTCAGGCAAATTTCCAAGCTGGTATATCGATGGCTTAGCCTTGGCAGCTGTGGTGCTGCTTGCGGTGTGCGTGCGCTTCTATGGAATCACGACTCCGCCCATCTGGTTCGACGAGGCATTTAGTGTGCTGCTTGCTAGACACGAGCCTTTGCAGATCTGGTCCATCACAGGAAGGGATATTCATCCGCCTCTCTATTACTTCTTTCTGCATTACTGGATGTTGGTGTTTGGTGATGGAGTTTTGGCTGTTAGATCGCTTAGCGCCGTCGCAGACGTTGGCACAGTTTTGCTGGGCATAAAACTGATGAGTTTGGTGGCCACGCGAAGGGCAACCTGGATTGCGGCGGTGCTACTGGCGTTGTTGCCGATCTCGGTTCGCTACAGTCAGGAAGCGCGAATGTACACCTTGCTCGGGTTTTGGCTGATGGGCGCGACCGTAGTACTAGTGTGTTGGGTCAAGGAACCTGAGAATAAAATTTTCCCGGCCTTTTATATTTTGCTAATGACAGCCGCTTTCTACACACATTACTTTGCGGCGCTGGGGGTGCTTGTTCATTGGTTTTATTGGTGGGCGGGACGCCCTGGTATATTTCATGCCGCGCTACCTGGGTGGGTATGGGTCTTGGTTAATGGTACGATTTTAGGATTGCTCGTGCCCTGGGCCCTTTATTCCTCTCGATACTTGTTAGGCAACCCAGGAATTGAATGGATACCGGCTATCACGTGGACGGGAGTGTTCAGTTTATTTTGGCAGTTTATTATGCTTAATGGCAAATGGGCTCATTCGGCATATTTATATCCGTTGCCTTTGATGTTGGTTGTGTCTGCCATTTTGATAAGTTTCTGGGATAGAGCTGCGTATCGTTTCAATACTTTGCTAGGGGCGTTTTTTTTGGTGCCTATTGTTGTCGTTGCTCTGGTGTCGCTTTTTGTTCCGGTTTTTGTTCCTAGGTACCTGTTGCTCTCTGCGATCGGCTTATCATTAGTTGTTGCAGTGGGTTTGGATTTTCTGGGGCGGCGGCATAGTGTTGTGATCATGGTTTTAATGTTTATCGTTCTTGTGGAGGTGCTAGGGCTATTGGCGGTGTATAAGCAAACAGATAACTTTGATGGGGTTGGTTTTCGTAGAACCACAGAGATTGATGTGCTGGCAGATAAGGTTAAGCAGAACATTGAGCCGGTAGACCATATAGTTGTTGATACGTTTATCTCATATCTGGTTTTTGCTTTTTACAATAAAACAGGGGTGCAGCCGAGGCTTTATCTTAAGGACTTTCCTGATGAGGCTGATCGCAACCACTACGCGTTGATCTCGGAGAGCTTCAAAGACCCTTATTTGACTAATATTGAAACTTTGCGTTGTCATGAGGGAAGGGTTTGGTGGATAGCCGATAAGGCAGGCGTCTGGCCGAGCGCAAAAGGCGATTGGAAAAAAATCTTCACTCTTGTTTCCGGAGAAATGGCTGTGTCCTTGTTCGTTATTAAGGCAACACCGTCCTTAAATGAGGTTGGAAATCAAACCAACCATACGCAGCCACCACTTCATGCTGCTGAAAGCTGTCCGCTCGGGCCCCATCCGGGTTAGGGTCTTGTAGCCCACCCGCTCCTCATCCCGAGGCTACGTCGTCTTGCGCCATTGCCTACAACTACGCCAGAATCCGCCGACTTGTGCGCCTGGGGTGCGAGTTCTATCGTTTGCGGGCCGCTGAAAAATCAGCGATCGGGTTTAGCGATCCGGCTCCATCCACAGATGCAACAATGCCCAGTCTCGATTGCAGCGCACGTCTGCAATTAGCTTAATGGTGGCTGTGCGTGGGAGACCTTCTGGTCTACCCGGGATTCTGTGACCCGGATCGCTAACCTGCGTACAGCCGCCACCTTTAACTTGTTTAGCGATAAGTCGTGGAGGCTCAACTAATCACGGAGCTTCACCATGTTCAAAGCAACCCCCAACCCGCCCGACACCGACGCAACATCCCCCAACGAAACCTCCGACTCATCAGCATTCGACGCTGCCGCCAAACGCGCCCTCGATTACTACCTCAACCCTAAACCTGAAGAGCCCGCTCCCGGCCAGTTGTTCACTGTCGTCTACGGCCTGGACATGGAATGCTTGCTCGCCAACCTCAGCGAAACCCTGGCTTCAGCCGATGCCATGATCAGTGACCTGGCCTTCGAGCTGGAAGGTTCGCGGCGCCATGTGACGTTGGGCATTCAGCAGTTGATTGAATTGGCTAAATTGCTGGCAAACCGGGCCCTGGAGCGCGTCGACCCGCGCTAGAAAACTCAGCACATCACGCTGTGGCGAGGGAGCAAGCTCCCTCGCCACAGGACTTGTTCGTGCTCACCCCGCCAATTTCATCTGCCGCACCGGCAGTTCCACCCGGAACGTCGTCCCGACGCCAACTTCGCTGCTCACGGTAATTTCGCCGTGGTGTTTTTTCACGATGCCGTAGGACAGCGATAACCCCAGCCCCGTGCCTTGGCCGATGGGTTTGGTGGTGAAGAACGGGTCGAAGATTTTCTGCAGGGTTTCCGGTGGGATGCCCGAGCCGTTGTCGGCGACTTCGATCCAGACGGTGTCGCCTTCGACGCCGTTGCGCAAGGTGATGGTGCCGCGTTCCGGGCCGATGGCTTGGGCGGCGTTGACGATCAGGTTCATGATCACCTGGTTGATCTGCGACGGCAGGCATTCGACTTCCGGCAACGGGCTGTATTGCTTGACCACGTCGGCCTTGTACTTGATCTCGTTGGCGACGATGTTCAACGTCGAATCCATGCCCTGCTGCAAATTGGCCATCTGCCATTCCTGGCTGGAGTCGACGCGGGAGAAATCCTTGAGGTCCTTGACGATTTGCCCGACGCGGGCGATGCCGTCCTTTGACTCCTTGATCAGCACCGGAATGTCTTCCACCAGGAAGTCGAGTTCCACCTGTTCGCGCATGCGCTTGAGTTCCGTCAGCAACTCCGGCGAGGCGATGGCTTGTTCGGCACTGCCGTAGGCCTGGAGCATTTCTTCGAGCTTGCCGAAGTACCCACCGAGGGCGCCGAGATTGGAGGAAATGAAACCGATCGGGTTGTTGATTTCATGGGCGACGCCGGCGGCCAGTTGGCCCAGCGATGCCAGTTTCTCCGATTGCACCAATTGGCTTTCGAGCATCTTTCGCTCGTCGATTTCCATTTGCAGCAGCTCGCTGGCCTGCTTGAACGCCAGGGTGCGTTGCTCCACCAGGTCTTCGAGCTTGTTCATTTTCAACCGGGCGCGGGAGGTCATTTCCCATTTGGTGGTCAGGGTGTTGGCCATCTGCTGGACTTCGATATTGTCGAAGGGCTTCTTCAAGATCAGCAGGCGGTCGTGGCCGTTGAGGCGGTCGAGCAGTTCATCCCAGGAATAATCCGAATACGCGGTGCAGACCACCACTTGCAACTGTGAGTCGACTTTCCAGAGCTCTTCAATGGTCTTGGCGCCGTCCCAACCTTCGGGCATGCGCATGTCGACAAACGCCAGGGCATAAGGAAGCTCTTTGGCCAACGCTTGTTGCAGTTTGGCCAAGCCCTCCTGGCCACCGTAGGCCGAGTCGAGCTCGAACACCGTGGCGACGGGTTTCGGGGCTTCGCCGAAAAGCGCGCTTTCCATGTCCTGCAGGTCGCTGTCGTTCTCATCCTCCGGGGTCAGGATCTTGCGGAAGTCTTCATGGATGGCGGGCGTGTCGTCGATCAGGAGGATGCGCCGGTTGCTCATGTTGTTCATTGCTCACCTTCTGCGAGTTTCAAGGGCAGTTGCAGTACAAACGTCGCCCCGGTCCCAGGCCCCTCGCTGTGTGCGGTGAGGTGACCGTTCATTTCAATCGCCGCCAATGCGCAGCTGTGCAGGCCGAACCCGTGACCGTCCTTACGGGTTGTGAAGCCGTGGGCGAAGATGCGTGTCATGTTTTCTTCCGGGATGCCTTCACCTTCATCCTTCACGCTGATCTGCAGCGTCTGGTCGTCTACGACCGTGGCCTTGAGCGTCATGTTCCGCGCGTGATTGGAGACCCCGGCCATGGCGTACTTGGCGTTGCTGATCAGGTTGATCAGGATCAGCAGCAAGCGGTGCTTGTCGCCCATGATCCGCGGCACTTCGCCATAGTCCTTGATCACCGTGACATGGTGGCGGGTCAGGGCCCCGGAGTTCATGCGCAGGGCGTCCTCGAGCAACTCGCTGACCACCAGCGGTTCCATCAGGCTGTTGGCGCCGGCGTAGGATTGCTGGGTGGAAACGATGTCCTTGATGTGGTCCACGCTCTTGCTCAGTTGGGCCAGTTCATCGGTCATGCCTTGCTGTTCCACCGTGATGGCCTCCACCAATTGATTGAGGTAGCCGGGCAGCAGCTTGCCTTTTTCGTCTTCGGTGAGGAAATGCCCCAGGTCGTGGTTGTGTTCGTTGATCAGGTTCATCGCCTTGCCCAGGCCCAGGGCCTTGCTGCTGCGCAGTTTGCGGCTGACGAGGTCGGCGGATATGTTCACGCTGTTGAGCACGTTGCCGACGTTGTGCAACACGTTGGTGGCGATCTCCGCCATGCCGGCCTGGCGGGCGGTGTCCATCAGTTCGCTTTGGGTGTCCTTGAGTTGGCGGGTGCGTTCTTCGACCCGTTGTTCAAGTTCGTTGTTGGCGGTTTGCAGGGCGTTGTTGACCCGCTTGATCTCGGCGAAGCTGCGAATCAACCGGATCGCCAGCCAGATCAGGATCAGCACCAAAAGCGTGGCGAACACCAGCAGGTAAACGTGATTGCGCTCGTATTTGGCCGTCGCTTTTTCCTGGTCCTTCTCGAGCAGGTGGGTGATGGTATCCAGCTGATCGGCCACGGGGATGGCGCCGATTCCGAGTAGGAGTTCGTTGACCTTTGGCTGTTCGCGCAGAATCACCCCAATGTGTCTGCGCAGCACTTCGATGGAGTTGAGCAGCCCCGCGGGCAGGCGCTCCTTGTTGACGTCGAGCTGGTTCAAACCCAGCAAAACCTCGGCGGCTATCTCGGGGGAGCTGAGCTGGGCGAACTCCATGCTGCTGAGCAACAGGTCGTAGGTGTCGATGGCAACGTTCTGCAATTCCAGCCTGTAGGTGTCGGGCAGCCGGGCGAACTGGCCCTGGATGTCGTCCTCGCCAGTGGGCAGGAAGGCCAGGGAGTTGCGCAGCACCGCGTTATGGGATTTGAACTGTTCCACCAGGCGGGTCTTTTCTTTGATCAGCTTGAGGTACTCGCCGCGCTGGGTCTCCCAGAGTGACGGCCCGTGGCGTCCCGGCTCCGATTCGATGGCGTCCAGGCGCTGCCACAGGCGCGCCATCTCCTGCAGCGGCGAGACGAGCGGGTCGTAGTCGTGGGTCAGGGCGATCCGCGCCTTGAGCACCTCGTTGTCCCAGATGGCGTCCTGTTGCTTGAGCAGGCGGATCAGGTCCCGGGACTCAATGTACGAGGCGGCCTGCTGGGCACCGGAATTGATGTACATGAACAACAGGATGCCCGCCAGCAAGACGCCGATGAAGGCCAGGCCGAGGCGACGGAATAGGGTCATAGGGGCTTGCCCTCCCATTCACCGGTCAGGGTCTTGAGGAATTCGACGATCAGCTCGGTATCGTTCTTCAGGGGCTCGCGACCCAACTGGTACCTGAACATGACCTCCACCGCGCGCTCCAGGGTCGGTGCGGAGCCGCCATGGAAATAGGGCGCGGTGACGGCCACGTTACGCAGGCTCGGCACCTTGAAAACCTGGCGGTCGTCTTCATCGCCCGTGACGTTGAAGCGTCCCTCGTCGGCCCGGGTGGGGTTGCCGCGGTCAGCGATGTAGTCACCCATGATGCCGAATTTCTGGAACATGTTGCCGCCAATGTTCACGCCCTGGTGACAAGCGATGCAGCCGTATTCCTTGAATCGCTGGTAGCCGAATTTCTCCCGGGGCGTGAGGATGTCGGTGTCGCCCAGCAGGTATTGGTCGAAGCGCGAATTGGGGGTCTGCAAGGTCCGTTCGTAATCGGCCAGGGCGCCCTGGACATTGGGCTTGGTCACGCCGTCGGGGTAGGCGTCCTTGAAGTCCTTGGCATAACCCGGATCATCGGCGATGCGCTTGACCACCGACTCCCAGGTGCTGCCCATTTCCACCGGGCTGGTCACGACCAGATGGACCTGTTCTTCCAGCGTATCGGCGCGGCCGTCCCAGAACTGGTGGAAGTTCAGGCTGGCGTTGAACACGGTGGGCGTATTGACCTCCACCGGCTTGCCGTCGAAACCCAGGGAAAATTGCTTGTCGTCGGCGCCGCCCTTGTCCAGGCGATGGCAGCTGGCGCAGGACAGGGTGTTATTGACGGAAAGGCGCGGATCATTGAACAGGCGTTGGCCCAGTTGGACCCGTTTGGGGTCCAGTGCCGGAACGGGAGGCAGCGGCTTGAGCGGTTCGTCCAGTGGCTCGGCGTGGGCGATTACACTCCATCCAACCAGCATCCATCCCGCCAGCAGGCCGAAAGCCCGAATCAATCCGTGTGACACCATGGAGTGCTTTCCTTTGAAACTCTGGTTGATGAACCCGGATGCTCATGAAAGCGGGTTCGGGCGTTGTTCCCACTCGGCCATCCATTGGCTGAAGGCTTGCGGCTCCACGGCTTTGCTGAAGTAATAACCTTGGGCCTCCTCGCACTGGTGGCGCTTGAGGAATTCCAACTGCTCGCGGGTCTCCACGCCTTCGGCAATGATGTGCAAGTTCAAGCCCCGGCCCAGGTTGATGATGGTGCTCACCAGCTTGGCGTCGTTGCTGTCGATGCTCAGGTCGCCGACGAATGACTGATCGATCTTCAACACATCCACCGGAAATTTCTGCAGGTAGCTCAGGCTCGAATAGCCGGTGCCGAAATCATCGATGGCCAGTCGTATCCCCAGCTGTTTGATGGCCTTGAGCGTGGCGACGGTCGTATCGATGTTCTGCATGAGCACGCTTTCGGTGATCTCCAGTTCTAACTGTGTCGGGTCCAGGCCGGTTTCCTTGAGGGTGCGTGCGATGCCATCGACAAAACCGCGCTGGCGAAAGTCAATCGCCGAGACGTTGACCGACAAATACAACGGCCGCATGCCCTCGGCTTGCCAGCGACAAGCCTGCTGGCAGGCTTCCTGGAGCACCCACTGGCTGAGCGGCACGATCAGCCCGCTGTCCTCGGCCACCGGGATGAAATCCGAGGGGAAGACGAGGCCTTGGTCGGGACGGTTCCAGCGCACCAGCGCCTCGGCACCGACCACCCTGCCGTTCGTCAGGTCGAGCTTGGGTTGGTAGTGGAGCACGAATTCCTTGCGTTGCAGGGCCAGGCGCAGGCCGGATTCGATGGTCTGTTGCTGGCGGGCCCGGCGGTTCATGTCTTCGGTAAAAAAACGGTAATCGTTGGGGCCGCTTTCCTTGACGTTGCGCATGGCCGTCTCGGCTTTCTTGATCAGCGCCACGGCATCGAAGCCGTCGGTTGGATAAACGCTGATGCCCAGGCTCGCCGTTACCGTCAGGTCATGGCCGTCGATGGGGTGCGGAGCGTTGATGGCCGCCAGCAGTTTTTCCGCCACGCCCTTGGTCAGTTGGGGGTCGGCGATGTCCCCGAGGATCACTACGAATTCGTCGGAACCGTAGCGAAACACCGAGTCGGATTCGCGCACCACCATCGCCAGCGTCCGCGCCACGCGCTTGAGCATTTCATCGCCCACCGGATGGCCCAGGGCATTGTTGATGCGCTTGAAGCGGTCCAGGCCGATGAACATCACCGCCAACTGCCGATCGTGTCGACGACATTGGGCCAGGGCCTGGGTCAGGCGATCGCCGAGCAACATGCTGTTGGGCAGCTCGGTGAGCACGTCGTATTGCAGCAGGTGCGAGACTTTCAACAGTTCCTGGACGCGCTCTTCAATGGTGCGCTCCAGGCTGCGCATTTTTCGCGCGGCGTCCTGCGCCAGTTGCCATTTCCAGGTCATGGCACTGGCCATCTGGCGAATTTCCAGGGTGTCGAACGGTTTCTTGAGGATCAGCAGCTGGTCGTCGAACTCGATGCGTTCGGACATGGTTTCCCAGGAATAATCCGAATACGCGGTGCACAGGGCGATCTGCAGGCGCGGGTCGGCTTTCCACAATTGCTCGATGGTTTGCAGGCCGTCCCAGCCCGGCGGCATGCGCATGTCGGCGAACACCAGCGCGTAAGGCTGGCCCTCGGCCTGGGCACGCTTGACCAGTTCCAAGGCTTCTTCACCCTGGTAGGCCGAGTCGATCTCAAATTGCAGTCGACTGACCTGCGGGGTGCCGAACAGCAGGCTTTCGGTGTCGTCCAGCGAGTCGTCATTGCCGGCGCTGGGGCTGAGGATCTTGCGAAAGTCCTGGTGAATGGCGGGCGTGTCGTCCACCACCAGGATTCGCCGGTTGGCAGGTACCGACATGGGGTTCATGGATTGCTCTCCGATAGCTCGCTTGCCGGCCGGGTCCAATGATCCGTCACCGGGACGATGGTGCCGGCCTTGAGCAAGGCGGCGGCCTGGTCGCTGTCGACCACGGTGCTGAAGTAATGCCCCTGGGCCTGCATCGAGCCGCCGCTGGACATCAGGGTGGTGCGTTGTTCCTGGGTCTCGACGCCTTCGGCAATGATGCCGATACCCACGTCCCGGGCGAAGTTGATGATGGCCCGCAGGGTCGTGGCGTTCTCTGGGTCCTCATTGGCGCTGTCGAGAAACCGCTGGGCGAGCTTGAGGTGGTTGACCCGGTAGGTCTTGAGGTAATCGAAGGACGAATACTCGGTGCCGAAATCATCGATGGCGACCTGCACGCCGAGTTCGCACAGGCGCGGCAGCACGTCGTTGTGGGTCCATTTGGTCTGGGCCAGGGTCGCTTCGGTGACGTCGAAGCGCAGGTCCCACGGCGCCAGCTCCCAGCGGGCGGTGGTGCGCAGCACGTCATAGATCAGTTCCGGGCCGGTCTTGAGCTGGGTCAGCGACAGGTCAATGGCAATTACCGGTGGCGCCACGCCCTGGTCGCGCCACTGGCGCATCTGCTGGCAGGCCTGTTCCAGCACCCAATGGCCGAGGCCGATGATGATCCCGGTCTTTTCCGCCGTCGGCATGAACGCCGCCGGTTCCAGCCAGCCCTGTTGAGGGTGGTTCCAGCGCACCTGCACGCCCATGCCAAGGATTTTGCCAGTGCCGAGGTCGACTTCCGGCAGGTAATGCAATTTCAGTTCGTTGTGCTCGATGGCGTGGCGCAGGTCGTTGGCCAGGGCGACCCGGTCGGTCACTTCCTGGTTAATTTCCTCGTTGTGGAAATGGTACTGGTTGCGCCCCTTTTCCTTGGAGCGGTAGAGGGCCATGTCGGATTGGGCCATCAAGCTGTCGGCGCTTTGGCTTTGCGGGGTGTACAAGCTGATGCCGATGCTCACGGAAATGCGCACGTCATTGCCGTCCAGCGAATAGGGCGCCACCAGCGCGTCGCGGATCTTGGCCGCCAGCGCGGCGCAGTGGGTTGCTTCGTGGACGTCCAGTTGCAGGATGGCGAATTCATCGCCGCCCAGGCGTGCCACCACGTCGTTTTCCCGGGTGCAGGCCTTGATCCGTGCGGCGACTTCCTGCAATAGCAGGTCGCCGATGGGGTGCCCCAGCGTGTCGTTGATGCGCTTGAAGTGATCCAGGTCCAGATAGAACATCGCGAACGGCGCCGCCCCCCGGCGTGCGCCGGCGAAGGCCTGGTGCAGGCGCTCGATCATGGTGGCGCGGTTGGCGAGCCCGGTCAGGCCGTCGGTGCGGGCCAGCAAGGCGATTTTTTCCTCGGCCAGCCGGCGTTCGGTGATGTCGAGGATGATGCCTTCGACTTCCAGCAGCAGGCCTTGCTCGTTGCGCACCGGAATGTAGCGGTTCTCCACCCAGCGGAACGCGCCGTCGCCGGTGCGCATGCGAAACTCGATGGACGCCCCCGCCGTGTCACGGTCCAGGACGCGGACCATGGCTTCCTGGACCTTGCTCTGGTCGTCAGTATGGATCAAGGTCTGCGCCCAATCGGGTGAGCTGATCAGCTGCGCCGCGACATGGCCGAACTTGGTGATGTTGTGGGAGATGTACATCAACGGGAACGGTGGTTCGCCGCGCAGGCGATAGAGAATGGTCGGGCTGTTCTGCACGATGATATTGGCGTCGGCCAGCTCCCGGGTACGTTCCTCCACGGCCCGTTCGAGCATGTCCATTTTCAACGCCGCGTCTTCGGTCATCTGCCATTTGACGGTCAACGTACTGGCCATCTGGCGGATCTCGATCGCATCAAAGGGTTTTTTCAGGATCAGCAGGCGGTCGCCCAGCTCCAGGCGATCGGCGATGTCCTCCCAGGAATAATCCGAATAAGCGGTGCATAGGGCCACTTGCAGCTTGGGGTCGACGCGCCACAGCCGCTCGATGGTTTCCAGGCCGTCCCAACCCGGCGGCATGCGCATGTCGATGAAGGCCATGGCGAAGGGCTGGCCCTGGGCCAGGGCCGTTTCCACTTTATTCAAGGCTTCCATGCCCTGGAAGGCCGAATCGAGCTCGAAATTCTGGACGGAAACGGCCACGGGGGCGCCGAACAGGGCTTCTTCGGCGCTGCTCAGGCGGTCTTCCGGGGCCGCTTGGGGGCTGAGGATCTTTCGAAAATCCTCATGAATCGTTGGCGTGTCATCGACAATCAGGATCCGCCGATTGGATCTGTCCATCGGCAGGCTCATGGCCGTGCACCGTCGAGATGCTGACTGTAGAACCGTGGGAACATCTGATATCCCTTTCGCTGGCATGAGGATTCGGCCTGTACTTGGCCCTTCATGGGGTACAGCATAGTCGGCTCATCGGAAGCGTGCGGTACGATGGTGGCAAATTATGTCTAAATGTCGGTGATCTACTAGCCTGTCTCTCAGGGGTAGGGTAGAACGGTGGTCGTCAATAGGAGGGGATGCCGATGGAAGATCAAGCGTCAAACGTTCCGGCCACGAAACCGACGGTGTTGCTGGTCGACGATGAAGAGTCGATTCTCAATAGCCTGCGTCGGCTGTTGCGCAGCCAGCCGTATGAAATCCTGCTGGCCGACAGCGGCGCCAAGGCGCTGGAAATTCTCAAGGAGCGGCCGGTCGACCTGGTCATGACCGACGCGCGCATGCCCAACATGGACGGCGCCACACTGCTGGCTGAAATCCGCAGGCTGTATCCGTCGACCTTGCGCATCTTGCTGACCGGCTACGCCGACGTCGACATGATGACCAAGGCGATCAACGAGGGGCAGCTCTATCGCTACCTCAGCAAGCCCTGGAATGATGAAGAACTGGTGCAGGCCCTGCGTCAGGCCCTGGCCCACCAGCATTCGGAAAGCGAGCGCCAGCGCCTCGAAGCGCTGAACCGCGAGCAGAACCAGCAACTCAAGACCCTCAACGCCACCCTGGAAAAACGCGTGGCGTCGCGCACCGCCGAATTGCAACAGACCGCCGACATGCTTGACCTGGCCTACGACGAGCTCAAGCGCAGCTATGTGACCAGCACCGAAGTGTTTTCGTTGATCGCCAACTTGCGCCTGCCTAAGGCCAAGCAGACCAACCGGCAGATCATCGAGCTGATCCGGGTCTACAGCCGGCTCAATTTTCTCGACGAGTCCACCGACCGCGACCTGACCATGGCCGCCGCGCTCTACAACATCGGCAAGCTGAGCTGGACCGACAACATGATGGTCACGCCGGCCGACATGTTGCACCACTCTGAACTGGATCTTTACCGCGCCTATCCGAAGCAGAGCGAGTCGCTGCTGATGACCCTGGACCCGATGAAGGACGCGGCACGGATCATCCGCCATCACCAGGAGCGTTGGGACGGCAGCGGTTTCCCCGAGCACCTCAAGGGCGAAGCGATTCCGTTTGGCTCGCGCCTGTTGAAACTGGCGGTGGACTTCATCGAGCTGCAGCGCGGGTTGATCCTGGAGCGGCAGATGAACAGCGACGAAGCGCTGGTCTACATCCGCAAGTACGCCGGCAAGCTGTACGACCCGGACATGGTCGAGGACTTTATCAAGGCCTGTGCCGAGTACCTGGAAGACGTGACCTTGTCCGACCCGACGGTGAAGGTCGTGACCACCCGTGAGCTGGCGGCCGGCATGATCCTAGCGCGCAATCTCAATGCCGACAACGGCATGTTGTTGCTCAACGCCGGCAAGGTCATGAGCGGCCCGCTGGTGGAAAAGCTCATCGCCTTCGAAGCGATGGAGGGGGCCCGGTACAGCGTGTTCGTCAAGATCCCAGAAGAAGAGGAAGACCCTTCGGTTCCGAAGCCGATCCTGGGTTGAGACGCCTCTGGTGCAAGGCGTTGGTTGCAGATGCGACGTCAGGCTTTGCGCCTGCCGCCGCGATCTGTAATCTGCCCCGGCATTTCCTGCCCGAGATTGTTGAACATGACCACTTCCCTTATCCATATCGCCGCCGCCCTGCTCATCGGCCCTGACGGTCAGGCCCTGTTGGTGCGTAAGCGCGGCACCCTGGCCTTCATGCAGCCCGGTGGCAAGATCGAGCCGCATGAGCAGCCGGTGCAGGCACTGGCTCGCGAATTGGAGGAAGAGCTGGGGCTCGCGATCGATCCGGCGCAGGCCCGCCACTTGGGGCAGTTCAGCGCCCCGGCCGCCAACGAGCCGGGTTTTATCGTGCAAGCCGAGGTGTTTTTGCTGAACATCGACGCCCCGGTTGCCCCCGCCGCCGAGATTGAGGAAGTCCGCTGGATCGATCCGCTCGGCGCCAGCGACCTGTTGCTGGCGCCATTGACAGGCGAGGTAATCCTGCCGTTTTATCGAAGCCACTGCCTCGCAACCTGTTGATTCAAGGACTGACGCCCATGATTCCTTTGCCGGACCTGCTGATTTTCGCCGCCGCCGCGTTGCTGATGGTGCTCACGCCCGGCCCGAACATGATCTACCTGATTTCCCGTTCTATCTGCCAGGGCCGCAAGGCCGGCGTCACGTCCTTGCTGGGTGTGGTGGCGGGCTTTTTCGTGCACATGTTCGCGGCGGCGGCGGGGCTGACGGCGGTGTTCCTGGCGGTGCCGATGGCCTATGAGGTGCTGAAATGGGCGGGTGCGCTTTACTTGTTGTGGCTGGCTTGGCAAGCCGTGAAGCCGGGCGCGCGTTCGCCGTTCCAGGCCCAGCAGTTTCCAGCGGATTCGACGCGTAAGCTGATCACCATGGGCTTTTTGACCAGCGCCCTGAACCCGAAGATCGCGGTGTTCTATCTGTCGGTATTCCCGCAGTTCATCAGCCCGGAACACGGCTCGCTGTTCACCCAGAGCATCATCCTCGGGCTGACCCAGATCAGCGTCAGTTTCAGCGTCAACCTGCTGATCGCCCTGTTCGCCGCCGGGATTGCCTCGTGGTTCGTCCACAACCCGAGCTGGCTGGCGGTGCAGCGCTACTTCATGGGGTTCGTGCTCGGCGCACTGGCCCTGCGGCTGATGCTTGAGCAACGGCGTTCGGCGTGAACATCCGGCGGTTGAAGGCGGGGGATGCCCAGGCGTATCGCGAGCTGATGCTCGAGGCGTACGAGCTGCATCCTCAGGCCTTCACCTCCAGCACCAGTGAGCGTGCTGCGCTGCCTATCAACTGGTGGGAATCGCGCCTGACCAGCCGGCTCGACGTGATTCTCGGCGCGTACGTGGCGAACGAGCTGGTCGGTATCGTCGGCTTGTCCCTGGAGCCTCGGTTGAAGGCGCGGCACAAGGCAACGCTGTTCGGCATGTACGTTGCCGAGGGCCATCGCCACGGTGGGCTTGGCGAGCAACTGGTGCAGTCAGCCCTCGACGAAGCCCGTCGCCATGCTTTCCTAAGATTGGTGCAACTGACCGTCACCGCCGGCAACGACCCGGCGATCAAACTCTACCAACGCTGCGGTTTCGTGCTGTACGGGCTCGAACCGATGGCGATCCGTGTGGACGACAAGTACTTCGACAAGATCCACATGTGGCTTGAACTTTGATCCCGACGACCATGACCGCTGCGCTTTTGTGGCGAGGGAGCTTGCTCCCGCTGGGCTGCGTAGCGGCCCCCATTCTTTTGCGATCGCTACGCAATCGAGCGGGAGCAAGCTCCCTCGCCACAAAAAGCAGTCAGCGCACGGCACTGACACCGTCGAGGGTCGAAAACGAGGTGTCCTTGGCCGTCAGCAAAAAGTCGCGCATGTAGGGCGCATCAAGCATGTCGGTGCGCACCGCCGCGTACAGCGTGGCAAACAAGCCTTTCTCCCCCAGCCGCTTGGCCTTCACGTAGCCCCTTGAGCTGTATTCATGCAGCGCCCAGTGGGGCATGCCGCAGACGCCACGGCCGCTGGCGACCAGTTGCATCATCATTACCGTCAGCTCTGAAGTGCGGACCTGGGCCGGCTCGATGTCGGCCGGCTCGAGGAAACGGGTAAAGATGTCCAATCGATCGCGTTCCACCGGATAGGTGATCAGGGTCTCGCTGACCAAGTCCTCGGGGACGATGTAGGGCTTGCCCGCGAGCCGATGCTGGTTGGCGACAGCGAGCATCGCTTCGTAGGTAAACAGCGGCACGTAGGTGATGCCGGCCAGTTCCAGCGGGTCGGAAGTCACCACCAGGTCCAGGTCGCCACGGGCCAGGGCCGGCAGCGGGGCGAAGGCGAAGCCCGAGGCCAGGTCGAGTTCGACTTCCGGCCAGGCATCGCGAAACTGGTCGATGGTCGGCATCAGCCATTGGAAGCAACTGTGACATTCGATCGCCATGTGCAAACGCCCGGCGGTGCCGCCGGCCAGCCGGGCAATGTCCCGTTCGGCGCCGCGCAACAAGGGCAGGGTGGCGTCGGCCAGTTGCAACAGGCGCAAGCCGGCGCTGGTAAACCGAACCGGCTTGGTCTTGCGCACGAACAGCTGCATGCCCAGGCGCTCCTCCAGTTCCTTGAACTGGTGGGACAGCGCGGACTGGGTCAGGTGCAGGCGTTCGGCGGCTTCGACCAGGCTGTCGGCTTCGCGCAGGGCGTGCAGGGTCTTCAGGTGACGGAGTTCAAGCACCGGGATGGCTCCATGAATGAAACTTGTGATCAACACGAAAAGGTTGAGTTTGTCTCATGTGGCCCTGGCTGTCGACAATGGCGCCATCTTTTACAGAAGGACATTCACCATGGCCCTGGCCCACACCCTCGGTTTTCCTCGCATCGGCGCCGACCGCGAACTGAAAAAAGCCCTCGAAGCCTATTGGAAGGGCGATCTTGCCCCGGTCGCGTTGCAGGCCGTGGGCCGTGAATTGCGGGCGCGGCACTGGCAGTTGCAAAAAGACGCCGGCATCGACCTGCTGCCCGTAGGCGATTTCGCCTGGTACGACCAGGTCCTCAGCCACACCTTGACGCTGGGGGCCGTCCCGCAGCGCTTTCAGGGCACGTTGACCACCGAAGGCTTGCCGACGCTTGAAACGTTGTTCGCCATGGCCCGAGGCGCCACGACTACATGCTGTGGCACCGATCATGGTCCCGCGCAACACGCCCAGGAATTGACCAAGTGGTTCGACACCAACTACCACTATCTGGTCCCGGAGTTCTCCGCTGACCAGACCTTCGCCCTGAGCTGGCAGCAACTGTTCGACGAAGTCGACGAAGCCCATGCGCTGGGACATCGGGTCAAACCGGTGATCATCGGCCCGCTGACCTACCTCTGGCTGGGCAAGGCCAAGGGCGGCGATTTCGACAAACTCGACCTGTTGGAGCGCCTGCTGCCGGTGTACGGCGAAATCCTCAATCGCCTCAAGGCCCAAGGCGTGGAGTGGGTGCAGATCGATGAACCGATCCTCACCCTCGACCTGCCACTGGCCTGGAAAAGCGCCTTCGAACGTGCCTGTCACATCCTCCAGTATTCGCCGCTGAAAAAACTCGTCGCCACTTATTTTAGTGGCCTGCAAGACAACCTCGGCCTGGCGGTGAGCCTGCCGGTGGACGGCTTGCACATCGACGCCGTGCGTGCACCGGAGCAACTGGGACAGGTGCTCGATCGGCTGCCGACTTACAAGATTCTCTCGGTGGGCCTGGTCAATGGCCGCAACGTCTGGCGTTGCGAACTGGAGCAGGCACTGGCGCAGTTGCGGCCGGCGCAGGAACGGTTTGGCGATAACCTTTGGGTCAGCACCTCGTGCTCGCTGTTGCATAGCCCGGTGGACCTGGAACGTGAAGACAAACTCGACCCCGAGCTCAAGAGCTGGCTGGCGTTCGCCGTGCAGAAGTGCGGTGAAGTCGCGGTGTTGCGTGATGCGCTGAACGAGCCGCAGGCGCTTGGCGTGCAACGGGCACTGATCCATGACCGGCAGATCC
The DNA here is from genome assembly GCF_014268645.1 of Pseudomonas sp. SWRI154. Taxonomy (NCBI): domain Bacteria; kingdom Pseudomonadati; phylum Pseudomonadota; class Gammaproteobacteria; order Pseudomonadales; family Pseudomonadaceae; genus Pseudomonas; species Pseudomonas sp. SWRI154. The sequence goes on along the minus strand of NZ_JABWQW010000011.1, from coordinate 162,136 downwards.
AAGCCAGTCGAGCGGGCTCGTCGCGCATCCACAACGCCGAGGTCCAGGCCCGTCTCGCCGCGATTGGGCCGCACGATAGCCAGCGGCGTTCGGCGTTTGCCCTGCGCATCGAACAGCAGCGCGCACGGCTCAAGTTACCGACATTTCCCACCACCTCCATCGGCTCCTTCCCGCAGACTCCGGCGATTCGCCTGGCGCGCCTGGCCTACAAGCAAGGCAAGCTGTCGGCCAACGATTATCAGGAGGCCATGCGCGCCGAGATCCGCCACGCCGTGCAAATCCAGGAACGCCTGGGCCTGGATGTGTTGGTGCATGGCGAAGCTGAACGCAACGACATGGTGGAGTACTTCGCCGAACAACTGGACGGCTATGCCTTTACCCGTTTCGGCTGGGTGCAAAGCTACGGTTCCCGCTGCGTGAAACCGGCGATTATCTTTGGCGATATCAGCCGGCCCCAGGCGATGACCGTCGGCTGGATCCGCTACGCGCAAAGCCTCACCGACAAACCCATGAAAGGCATGCTCACCGGCCCCGTGACCATGCTGATGTGGTCGTTCCCCCGCGAAGACGTGTCGCGCCAGGTCCAGGCGCAGCAATTGGCCCTGGCCCTGCGCGACGAAGTGGTCGACCTGGAAAAAGCCGGGATCGGCATCATCCAGATCGACGAGGCGGCCTTTCGCGAAGGGCTTCCGCTGCGACGCGGACAATGGCAGGACTACCTCGACTGGGCAGTGCAAGCGTTCCGCCTGAGCGCCTCTGGCGTAAGCGATGAAACCCAGATCCATACCCACATGTGCTACAGCGAATTCAACGACGTGATCAAGGCCATCGCCGACATGGACGCCGATGTCATCACAATCGAAACCTCGCGTTCGGACATGGAATTGCTCGCTGCCTTCGAGGCCTTCGACTATCCCAACGACATCGGCCCAGGCGTCTACGACATCCACTCGCCAAGGGTGCCGGACACGGCCGAGATGGTGGCGTTGATGAGCAAGGCCGTACAGCGCATCCCCGCCGAGCGGCTGTGGATCAATCCCGATTGCGGCTTGAAGACCCGGGCGTGGCCGGAAACGGAAGCGGCATTGGTGAACATGGTGGCGGCGGCGCGACGGTTGCGCAGTCAGTTGGCTTGAATCTTGTTGTTTGGACAAGCTTCCTACCTTGTGGTGAGGCAGGCTTTTGTGGCGAGGGAGCTTGCTCCCGCTGGGCTGCGCAGCAGCCCCAACATTTCATGCCTTGAGCCTATTTTGAGGTTGAAACCTTTTGGGACCGCTTCGCGGTCCAGCGGGAGCAAGCTCCCTCGCCACAGGGTGCGCACCTGGCTTTAGATCACCCACTCGGCAATCTTCATCAAACTGTCACGCAACTGTGGCAGCGCGCTTGAACAAACTTCATCAGACTCGCGCTCTACTGGGGTTCTGCGTTTTGGTGTTTGTTCATGCGTGTATTCATTTTCCTGGCCGCCTTGCTGTGCGGCCTGCCGTCGTTGGCGGCTTCTCGTTGTGATGTCAATGTCGCGACCCAAAGGGTCGACCTGGACCAGGTAAGCCTGGCGTACCAGAGCATCGGGCGTGCGTCCGATCCAGCACTGCTGCTGGTGATGGGCCTGGGCGGGCAATTGATCCATTGGCCGGATGAAGTGGTGGAGGCCTTGTGCGAACAGGGCTTTCGGGTGATCCGCTACGACAATCGGGACGTTGGCCTTTCCGCCTGGCGCCAGGCCCCCGGCAGCGCCAACCTGACGTTCGAAGCGCTGCGCTACAAGCTTGGCCTGCCGGTCGCCGCGCCGTACACCTTGACCGACATGGCCGCCGATGGCCTGGGGCTGATGGACGCCTTGGACGTACAGAACTTCCATGTGCTGGGGGTGAGCATGGGCGGGATGATCGCCCAGCACATGGCCGCCATGGCACCGCGGCGCGTCGAGAGCCTGACCCTGATCATGAGCACGTCCGGCGCTGCGGGCTTGCCGGCGCCCAGCGAGACATTGGTGCAGTTGCTGTCGCGGCGCAGCGCTGCGAATCGTGAAGCGGCGCTTGAGCAACAGGCCGACCTGCTGGCGGCGCTGGGCAGCCCGATGGTGGTGGATGATCGGCAGGCGCTGCTGCATCAAGCCGCCGTCGCCTACGACCGGGCCTTCAACCCCGAAGGGGTAAAGCGCCAGATCATGGCGATCATGGCCGAGCCAAGTCGGGTAGCGCTGCTCAATCAACTGCAAGTGCCGACCCTGGTGGTCCACGGCACCGCCGATCCGTTGCTGCCGGTGATGCATGGCGTGCATTTGGCGGCGCACATTCGCGGCAGTCAGTTGAAGCTGATTCCAGGCCTGGCCCACCGCTTTCAAGAGGCGTTCAAGGAACCGCTGCTGGGCGCGGTGTTGCCTTATCTGCAACAGCACCGCGAGGACACGTCGCACTGGGCGCAGCTTGAGTCGGCGCAGGTGCCGAATCTGCTCTGACATTCAGGATTGGCACGATCCCCTGTGGTGGATGAGCTATCTGCGCCGGGCCTGATCCACCAGCCATTCCATCAACTCTCGCAACGGAGCCGACACCTGGGTTTTGCGCGGGTGCACCAGGTGATAACCCAACCCGGTCGTGACTTTCAGTTCGAACGGCATCACCAGCCGTCCGGCGCTCAGGTCATCGCCGATCAGCGACCAGTCGCCAATCGCCACGCCTGTGCCCTGGGAGGCCATGGACATCGCCAGGTCGAGGGTTTCGAAATGCTGGCCCTTGCTGACGTTGTTCAGGCGCACGTTGGCCTCCGCCAACCAAGCGTTCCAGTCGCGCTCATCGGTGGTGGGGTGCAGGAGCAAATGCTGTTGCAGGTCGTCAGGCGTGCGCAACGGCACCGGACCTTCCAGCAACGGACGGGAGCAAACGGGCGTCAGTTGTTCGTCGAACAGGTGCAGGCATGCCAACGAGCTGTCAGGCGGCGGGCCGTAGATCACCGCCGCGTCGAACGTTTCGCGCTGAAAATCCACCCCATGCCGGACCGTGGTGGTCAACTCCACCGGGACGTCCGGGCGTTCCCTTTGCCATTGCAGCAGGCGCGGCAGTAACCAGCGCATCACGCACGTGGGGGCCTTGAGCCGTAGGGCCTGGCGTTTTTCACCGATCTGCTCCACCGCTTCGCCAATCAGGCCGAACACCTGCTGCACCCGAGGCAACCACGCCTGGCCCTCGGCGGTCAGGCTCAAGCCTCGCGCCTGACGCTGGAACAGCGGGTAACCCAAATGTGCTTCCAACCCAGCGATCTGTCGGCTCACCGCGCCCTGGGTGATGTGCAACTGTTCAGCCGCGCGGGTGAAGTTGCAGCATTGGGCCGTGATCAGGAAGGTGTGCAGCGTCGGCAGCGGAGGAAGCCGTTTCATTGGATTTGAGCCATGACGTGTGGACATGGCGAGTATGACTTTTTATCGATTGTTGCCGCCATGGCCCGACCGCTCCAATAGCGCCATCCCTGAAGAAAAAGGCATTGACGATGGCGACGTGCGGCGAAGTGTTGGTCAAGTTACTCGAAGGCTATGGCGTGGAGCAGGTGTTCGGCATTCCTGGCGTGCACACCGTCGAGTTGTACCGCGGGCTGGCCCGTTCCAGCATCCGCCACGTGACGCCACGTCACGAACAGGGCGCTGGTTTCATGGCCGACGGTTACGCCCGGGTCAGCGGCAAGCCCGGCGTGTGCTTCATCATCACCGGCCCAGGCATGACCAACATCACCACCGCCATGGGCCAGGCCTACGCCGATTCGATCCCGATGCTGGTGATATCCAGCGTGCAGTCGCGCAGCCAGTTGGGCGGTGGGCGGGGCAAATTGCATGAGCTGCCGAACCAGAGTGCGCTGGTGGGCGGTGTGGCGGCGTTTTCCCACACTTTGATGTCCGCTGCGCAATTGCCAGGGGTGCTGGCCCGGGCTTTTGCGTTGTTCCAGGCCGGACGGCCGCGACCGGTGCACATCGAGATTCCACTGGATGTTCTCGTCGAGAAGGCCGATGACTTGCTCGCCAGCACGCCGGTAAATATCAGTCGTGCCGGTGCCGCGCCCGGAGCCGTGGCGCAGATGGCGAGCCTGCTGGCAGCGGCGGAACGACCCTTGATCCTGGCCGGCGGCGGCGCAGTCGACGCGTCGCTCGAATTGACCGAACTGGCCGAACGCCTCGGTGCCCCAGTCGCGTTGACCATCAACGCCAAGGGCTTGCTGGCGTCCCGTCATCCGCTGTTGATCGGCTCCACCCAGAGCCTGGTTGCGACCCGTGCCTTGGTGGCCGAGGCCGACGTGGTGCTGGCGATCGGCACCGAACTGGCCGAGACCGACTACGACGTCACTTTCGCCGGCGGCTTCGAGATCCCCGGCGCGCTGCTGCGCATCGACATCGACCCCGACCAGACGGTGCGCAACTACCCGCCGAAACTGGCGCTGGTGGCCGATGCGCGGATGGCTGCCGGCGCCTTGCTCGATGCGTTGAATCGACAAGTGCTCGACGAGCGTCACGATAATTGGGGAGCGGCTCGTGTTGCACGGCTGCGGGCCGAACTCGACCGGCAATGGGACGCCCCGACTCGCGTCCAGGCCTTATTCCTCGACACGGTGCTGCAAACATTGCCCGACGCGATCTTCGTCGGCGATTCCACCCAGCCCGTGTACACCGGCAATCTCACCTTCAATCCAGAGCATCCGCGCCGCTGGTTCAATTCTTCAACCGGCTACGGCACCCTCGGCTACGCGTTGCCAGCGGCGGTCGGTGCCTGGCTCGGCGGAGGCGATGGTCGCCCGCCAGTGGTGTGCCTGATCGGTGACGGGGGCTTGCAGTTCACCTTGGCCGAACTGGCCAGTGCCGTGGAAGCACGCACGCCAATCATCGTGCTGCTGTGGAATAACCAGGGCTACGAAGAGATCAAGAAATACATGCTCAACCGGGCCATCGAGCCGTTGGGCGTCGACATCTACACGCCGGATTTCATCGCCGTCGCCAAAGCCCTGGGCTGTGACGCCGAGGCCGTTGACGATGCGCCGTCATTGCGAGCTGCGTTGCTTGTTGCCCGCGGCCGGCAAGGTCCGACATTGATCGAGGTGGATCAGGCACGGTGGAACCAGCGTGCCGAAGGCTCGTAATAAGCTGTTCGAAAACCAGATCAAACGGTCATCCGCAACCGCGCAAGATCGCGCAGCGGCGGTGCGCCGAACAGGCGGCTGTATTCGCGGCTGAACTGCGAAGGGCTTTCATAACCGACCCGATACCCCGCCGCCGACGCTTCAAGCCCTTCGGCCAGCATCAGCCGTCGGGCTTCTTGCAGGCGCAATTGCTTCTGGTATTGCAGCGGGCTCATGGCCGTCATGGCCTTGAATCGATGATGCAAGGTCGAGACGCTGAGGTTCACTTCCCGGGCCAGGTCGTCGATGCGCAGCGGCTGTTCGAAATGGCCGTTGAGCCATTTGATTGCTTGGCTGATGCGATGGCTCTGACTGTTGGCGATAGCGATTTCGTAAAGCCGATAGCCCTGTGGACTGCGCAGCAGGCGATAGAGGATTTCCCGGCGGACCAAGGGCGCGAGCATGGCGATGTCCTTCGGCGTATCGAGCAGGCGCGCCAGGCGCAGCACGGCGTCGAGCATCGGCGTGTCCAGGCGTTCGACATACAGGCCGCGCCCGGCGGGCCGGGTCGGTACACCCAAGGGCCCCGCGTCGGCAATCAGCGCGGTGATTTCCGCCGGGTCGATGTCCAGGCGCAGGGCCAGGATCGGCTGCTCGGGCGAGACATCGGCGATGCATCCACTCAACGGCATCGAGACCGAGACCACCAGATAATGCAGTGGGTCGTAATTGAATGTTTCGTCCGCCAGGCGCACCTGCTTGCTGCCCTGGGCCATGATGCACAGCGCCGGTTGCGCCAGCACCGGGGCGAACCTGTGCGGTTGGCTGTGTCGCGACAGATTCAGCGAGCCGATGGCCGTGGCGTAGCTGCCATCCTCGCTGGTGTTGCGCTCGATGATCGAGGCCAGTTCGGCGCGCTGTTGTTCCAGGTAGGTGTCCAGCGGGACGTGGGCGTGGTCGAGTGGCGACATGCCGGGATCCTCAGGCGATAGAGAGCGATGAGCAAAGCTTATGTTTGTGCAAGGCGCAGCGGTAGTCACATCCTGTTGAAAGCTTGCCTGATCCTGCACGACGGGGCGGAACCGGACCGGGCAACCCGGTCGAAACTTGCTTGAAACCTTTTGTTTCATCTCTCGTGTTTTTCAGCGCATCCGGGCTGGATGCGATGCACTCGACGGGCAGGATCGTGCAATGGGTCGGCAGGAATCGACTAACGAAGCTGGCGTCGAGGCCTTTAACCTTTGATCCTGTCGCGGCCTGTCCCCGGCCGCACAACGGATTACCTGGGAGGGTTGAACATGACTACACAGATCCCCGTCAGTCACATGGCTTTTGTCCGGGCACGCGCCGGTTGCAGCCAGCCGCTTGGCGCGCGCCTGAGCACGTTGATCACGCCATCGCGCCAGGCGCCCGGTTGCCTGCACTTTGCCTTGCAGCAATCGCAATGTGACGCCGACTTGTGGCTGGTGTCCGGGTTGTGGGTCAACCAGCAGGCGATGGACGCCTATTTCAACTCGCCAGCAATGGCGATATTTGCCGAGCTGGTGCAAGACCTGGTGGTGAGCAGCCTGGATTTCCACACTTTTCGCGAAGTGTCCGCCGCCCAGGCGACCGAAGGGTGCATGGCGAAGGTACACAAACTGGCCGGTTGAAGGTTTAATGATGGTCACTTTCCACCGCCAGGATGCGCGTTATGGCACGTAAAGCCTTTAAAAAATTTGAAGCTGTTTCCGCTGTCGTTCCCAAGGAGGGCGGCGGTTATCACGCGGCCATTGCCACCAAGGCCATCGGCAGTCCCGACAAGCCGCGTTTCAATAAAGTGCTTGAAGAACAGACGTTCGAGACTGCTACCAAGGCCGATGAAGCGGCCGCGGTGCAGCTGACTCACCTGAAGGGTGTCGACGACGAGGGCGGGTTGGTCTGGTAATCAGCATCACTGGCATTGCTTTTGTGGCGAGGGAGCTTGCTCCCGCTTGGGTGCGAAGCGCCCATCAAAACAGGGGCTGCTGCGCAACCCAGCGGGAGCAAGCTCCCTCGCCACGGGGAACTGCGTTGTTCCTATCGGGGGCGATGCATCCTGAACAACGCTTCCGGCCCCAGCTGGAAGTAATCCGCCGGCCCGCCGCCGCGCAAGATAGGCTCGGCGGCGGCGGTGTCGTAGACCCCATCCTTCAACAACCATTTGGCGATATGCACGGCGACCACTTCGCCGAGGATCAGCCAGCTCGGCACCAGTGCCTTGTCGGCGCGCTGCAGTTGAATGATCTGCGTGACCTTGCATTCAAAAGACACCGGGCTCTCGGCCACGCGCGGCACCTGGATCAGCCGCGACGCCGCAGGCGTCAGGCCCGCCAGCTCGAACTCATTGACCTCTGGCGCGACCATCGCGCAGCTCTGGTTCATCTGCTCGGCCAGCGGGCGCGTGGCCAGGTTCCAAGCGAACTCGCCGGTCTGCTCGATGTTGTTCAGGCTGTCCTTGCGCCCGACACTGGAGAAACCAATGATCGGCGGAACGTAGTTGAACGCGTTGAAGAAACTGTAGGGTGCGAGATTGAGGCGGCCCTCGCCGTCCTGTGAAGAAATCCAGCCAATCGGCCGTGGACCAATGATCGCATTGAACGGATCGTGGGGCAGGCCATGGCCGTTGGCGGGTTCGTAGTAATGGATGTCTTCAGGCATGGGCACGCGGGTCTTGGATTTGAATTTGAATATTGCGAGGATAGTGCCGGGGCCGGCCAATTTTGTCAGCACCGCAAAAAACTCAGCCCGGCAAAAGCCGGGCTGAGTGTTGTTACCGTTGCGTCGGATCAGTCCGTCAGGATTCGCGAGTGCTTGCGGGTGTCTTTCATGGTGATGTAGACCAGCAGCGATACCGCGATGCACGCCGTCACGTACCAGTAGTAGCCGGTTTCCATGCCGATGCTCTTGAACCACAAGGCGATGTATTCAGCGGTGCCGCCGAAGATCGACACGGTCAATGCATAGGGCAGGCCGACGCCCAGCGCGCGGATTTCGGTGGGGAACAACTCGGCTTTCACCACGGCGTTGATCGAGGTGTAGCCGCTGACGATGATCAGCGCGGCCATGATCAGGAAGAACGCGCCCCACCAGGTCTGGATGGTGTGCAGGGTGGTGAGGATCGGCACCGTGAACAGCGTCCCCAGGATGCCGAAGGCAATCAGGATCGGCCGGCGACCGACCTTGTCCGACAGCCCGCCGATCACCGGTTGCAGGCACATGAACAGGAACAGCGTGGCGGCGGAAATGGTGGTGGAGTCGGAGATGCTCATGCCGACCGTGTTCACCAGGTATTTCTGCATGTAGGTGGTGTAGGTGTAGAACGCCAGCGTGCCGCCCATGGTCAGGCCGACCACGGTCATCAATTCCTTGGGATGGCGCATCAAGGTGCGCATGGCGCTTTCCTTGGCTTTTTCTTTCTTGGTGAATGACTCGGTTTCTTCCATGCCGCGTCGCAGGTACAGCGCAACGACTGCGCACAGCGCGCCAATGGCGAACGGGATGCGCCAGCCCCAGGCATACAACTGCTCGGTGGTGAGGGTCTGTTGCAGCACGATCAGCACGCCCAGGGCGATGAGCTGGCCGGAGATCAGGGTCACGTACTGGAAGCTGGAGAAAAAGCCGCGACGTTCCTTGGTCGCCATCTCGCTCAGGTAGGTCGCCGAGGTGCCGTACTCGCCACCGACCGACAGGCCTTGGAGCAAGCGGGCGAACACCAGCAGGATCGGCGCGCCGACGCCGATGGTTTCGTAGCCGGGGCTCAAGGCGATGATCAGCGAGCCGAAGCACATCAGGTAGACCGAGGCCATCAATGCGCGTTTGCGCCCGGCGCGGTCAGCGTACAGGCCCATCAGCCAGCCGCCGATCGGACGCATCAAGAAGCCCACGGCGAAGATTGCGGCGGTGTTGAGCAATTGGGCGGTGGTGTCGCCCTTGGGGAAGAAGGCTTTGGCGAAGTACAACGAGAAAGCGGCGTAGACGTACCAGTCGTACCACTCGACCATATTGCCGACCGAGCCGCTGAAGATCGATTTGATTCGACTGGCGGTGGTTCTTGCACGGGCGGGCGCGGCAGCCGACCCGATGGGCAGGGCGTTGGAGTTATCCATTGAAGGATCCTTCGTTTAATTGTTTTTGTGGAGCGCGTAGGAACGCAGCCTGCCAGGGCTATAGCAGGAGCTGTGCCAGGTGGGAGAAGGCCGGTCTAGAGGGGGTTGTAATGCTGGATGAGCGGAAATCCGCTCATTGCGGATGGAGGCGTGGGCGGGAATCCGCTTAACGATCGTTCCCACGCTCTGCGTGGGGATGCCTCTACGGACGCTCCGCGTTCGGCTTTTGGGACGCGGAGCGTCCCGGGCTGCATTCCCACGCGGAGCGTAGGAACGATCATCTGTTGAAAACCGGCGGCCTTACAAAAACATCTCCCGACTCAGCCCATGCCGCTGCATCTTTTCATTGAAGGTGCGGCGCGGCAGTTGCAGTTCTTCGAGCACGGCTTTTACATCACCCTTGTGTCGGGTCAGGGCGGCGCGCAGGCATTGGGCCTCGAAGGCTTCCTGCTGGGCGACGAGGGATTGCCCCGGTTCCATGTCCAGGACGGGCAGTTGATCCAGCCCCAGCACCTGCCGTTCGGCGACGTTGGCCAGTTCGCGCACGTTGCCCGGCCAATCGTGGCTGAGCAGATGGCTCAGTTGCGGACCGCTCAACGGCAGGGCGGGACGGCCCAGGCGTTCGGCGGCGCTGTGGGTGAAATGTTCGAACAGCAGCGCAATGTCCTCGCGCCGTTCACGCAGCGGCGGCAGGCGCAGTTCGGCGATGTTCAAGCGATAGGCCAGGTCTTCGCGAAAGCGCCCGGCCCGGGCTTCATCCAGCAAGTCTGGTTTGGTGGCGGCGATGATGCGCAAGTCCACGTTGATGCTTTGGTTGGAACCCAGCCGTTCGAGTTTTTTCTCTTGCAACACGCGCAGCAGTTTGGCCTGCTGGGCTAACGGCATGCTTTCGATCTCATCGAGAAACAGCGTGCCGCCGTCGGCGTATTCGAGCTTGCCGATGCGCTTGCCCTGGGCTCCGGTGAAGGCGCCGCTTTCATGGCCGAACAGTTCGGCCTCGAACAACTGTTCGGGGATGGCCGCGCAGTTCAGCGCGACGAAGGGCTTGCTCGCCCTCGGGCCGAAGTCGTGCAGGCAACGGGCGACCAGTTCCTTGCCGCTGCCGGTTTCACCGCGGATCAACACATTGACCGGAAGGGTTGCCAGGTCCAGCACTTGGCGCCGCAGGTTTTGCAGCGCCCGAGAGACGCCAAGCAGCGTGGTATCCAGCTTGACCCTGGCATCGGCCTGCTCGTGCAGTCGACGGTTTTCCAAGACCAGGAAACGCTTGTCCAGGGCCCGGCGCAAACTGCCAAGAAGGGCTTCCGGGCTGAAAGGTTTTTCGAGAAAGTCATAGGCGCCGTCGCGCATGGCTTCCACCGCCATCGGCACGTCGCCATGGCCGGTCAACAGGATGACCGGCAGGTCCGGGTCGCGCCGGCGGACTTCGGCCAGCAGCTCCAGGCCGCCAAGTCCGGGCATGCGCACGTCGCTGAGGATCACCCCCGGATAATTGTCCGGCAACTGCGCCAGGCAATCCTCGGCGCGACTGAACAATTGCACCTGGAACCCCGACAGGCTCAGCCATTGCTCGACGGCCGTGCGGATACTGGTTTCGTCATCGACGACTATGACCGAATCAAGCATGCAACTGCGCCTCCTGATCGATGGGCAAGGTCACGCAGAATACCGCGCCGTTTTCATGGTTGTCCGCCGTCAGCCGCCCGCCGGATTCGTGAATGATTGCAAACGAAACCGCCAGCCCCAGGCCCAGGCCATCGCCCACGGCCTTGGTGGTGAAGAACGGGTCGAATACCTGGGCCAGGTGTTCCTCGGCGATCCCGCTGCCGCTGTCTTTCACGGTCAGGCTCCACAATTGATCATCGGCCTGCAGGCGCACTTCCAGGCGCTTGAGCGGTTGGTCGGCCATCGCGTCGAGGGCGTTGCGCAGCAGGTTGATCAATACCTGTTCGAGGCGGATCGCATCGCCGCGCACCCACGCCGGGCGGGTCAGCTGCAAAACGGTGCTGATCTGTTCGTCCCGCAGGCGTGTCTCCAGCAGTTGCAGGGCCTGGTCGACCACCGCCGCCAGGTCCAGGCGTTCGCGCAGACCACTGGGGCTTTTGCGCGCGAAGGTTTTCAAATGGCCGGTGAGGGCGGCCATGCGGGTCAGCATGTCATCCACCGGCTTGAGGGCTTTGTAGGCATCGTCGACGCGGCCGTGGTCCAGCAGCAGGCGCAGGGTTGCCAATTGCATGCGCTGGGCGGTCAGCGGCTGGTTGATCTCGTGGGCCAGCGCCGCCGACATCTGCCCCAGGGCCGCAAGCTTGGCCGATTGCACCAGGCCGTCCTGGGCGGTGCGCAATTCGCGGGTGCGTTCATCCACCAGCCGTTCGAGTTCCTGGCGGCTGCGTTGGCGCAGTTTCGCCAGGCGCCAGCGCTGGTTGAGAAACAGCAGCAGGAACACCAGCGCCAACCACAACCCGGCGGCGGCGAGGCCGGCGTTGCGCAGGTCTTCGAAAGCGACCTGCGGACGGCGTAGCAGGTGCAAGGTCCAGCCTTCGCTGGTCAACGGCAGGAATTCCCAAAGATAATCCGCCGGGCCGTCGGGCGCCTCGACCCGGGACAAGTGACTGTTATCGTCAAAGCGTCGCAGCGGATCGAAGGTCAAGGGTTGTAGCGGTTGCTTGTCGTATTGGCGAGTGGCCTTGAGTTCGGCGCGGTCGCTGTCGGTCAACGGTTGCAGATGGCGATAGCGCCAGCCGGGGCGGTTGGCGATGAAAATGATCCCCCGCGCATCGCTGACCAACAGCGTGTCGCTGCCCTGGCGCCATTCGCGCTCAAGCTCCGGGAACTCCAGCTTCACCACCATGGCGCCGAGGAACTCGCCGTTGTCGCCGGTCACGGCGCTGGACAAGAAATAGCCCGGGATGCCACTGGTTACGCCCACCGCATAAAATCGCCCGGTGCCCTGGGTGCGGGTCTGGAGGAAGTAGGGACGAAAACCATAGTTGTGCCCGACATAGCTGCTGGGCAATTTCCAGTTGCTGGCGGCAACGGCGAGGCCGGCGTGGTCGAGCAATTCCAGGGTGGACGACTGCGCGGCGCCGTTGATCTTTTCCAGCTTGCGGTTCAATGCATCCTGCTGCGCCGCGCTGACCGGGCCTTTGAGGGCGTCACGCAACTCCGGATCCAGCGCCAGCACGGCGGGCAAGGCGCGGTAGCGTTCGATCAAGGTGTGAAGGGAATTGGCGTACAGCGCCAATTGTTGGCTGGCACGGCTGGCGTCTTCCTCCAGGGCCTCGCGTTCGGCGTGGCGTACGGCCAGGGTGGCGGCCAGCGCTGCGCCGATGAGAATCAAAGCGATGGCCAGGAGCAGGCGCAAGGTACGAGGAGTCGGCAGCATGCAGGCGCAAACCGGTAGAAGTCGGGGGCGAACCATAGCATGTTGCTTGCGAGCACCAAACAGGCCTGGCGTGACGGCTCCCGGCGGGGCTGATCGCTGAATTGTTCGGGCCGCCGTGTTGTGTCCGGACACAAGTTTCGGCTGGTTCCGACGGGCCGCGTCGTTTAGCTTCCCGGGCTCACTTGTCACGGATGACGGCAATACATGACTACCCTGCAAGCATTGGTCACGAAGACCTCCCTACTGACCAACCCCCAGCAATGGCTCGTCCATTCGATGCCCGATTGGCTGTCGGGGCTTTCATCAGAACAACGCACGGCACTGATAAAAGCCGCTGGCCCGATACCACCGTGGTTAGCCCAGGCCAGCGCCGCGGATCGGGATCAGCTTAAAAGCGCGTTGCAAGCCAGCTGGACATCCCACGGCAAACTGACGCAAATGCTCGGTCGGCTCCGGTCGATCGAAGCATTCGCCGAGCCGCTGTTGGTCGCCGCGTTGAAAAAGCGTTGCAACCTGACGCTGGACGTCAAGCAAACGTATCTGCGGCTCTACATTCCCGAAGGGGTGGCCGTCGCCTACAGGATTCGAACGATTTCCCTGCTGGATGCCGCCCTGCAAAACTTCGAGGCAAAAGAGGGGCGCCCAGGCTACTTCGACGAAGCGTCCAGTTTCATTACCCGACCCAGCGCGAGTGGGCAGTTCGATATCTTGCCTGTCGGTGACACGCTGACCCTGCCGGTATTCGTGGCGCTTTGCCGGGACTTGGACATCGGTGGCCGCTACCAGGCCTACCTGACGAAAAATCTGCGCGATGAGCCCGTCGCCAGTGCCGTGGCGCAGGAGTGTTTCCAGAACGACGACAAAGACGCCTTCCGGGCGGCAGCGGCGCTGGCGCGGATCAAAGGCGATATCAGCCCGCAGCTTCACCAAGCGTTGCAGGGCTTGATGACTGGCCAGCGAAGTGTCAGCCACGGCGGCAAGTCGCAGTATTGCCACGACCTTTGCCTGCTCGACACTCGCCTGACCGGCATCGTCATGATTGCGCCGGATCTTGAGCAGAGCCGGCAAGTCGAACCGGTCGTGGTCTATATCCCTCACGATCCCGAGCATCCGTTAAAACAGTACAGCTCCACGGCGGCGTTCCTGGCAGCGCTGGCCGTTCGATTGCGTTCGCAACGTTACCGGCAGTTTTTCAGCCGCTTCATTCCCCTGGCCAACCGCGAACGTTTTTTCGCCGCGCTGGATGCCCAGTTGTTCAAGGCCCGGCGTGAGCCGGTGGCAAATCCCAAGCTGCGGATGACTTGCCGGCAGGTCAATAACGATCTCTGGGAGCATGGGTTCGAACAACGGCTGAACCAGATTTTCCAGGACGCCCGCCTGATAGCCGTGCCGACGGGAGATGAAGATCTCAAGTCCCGGTGGGCTCGCTGGGACAGTTTCATGCAGGTGGCCGAGACGGTGCTGGAGATGGCCGCGTTTACGGCAGCGTCGTTTGTGCCGGTACTTGGCGAAGCATTGATGGCCTATACCGCCTATCAACTCCTCGATGAAACCTTTGAAGGGATCGTCGATTGGTCCCAGGGCCGACGTGCCGAAGCGGCCGCGCATTTGCTCGGGGTGGCCGAAAACATGGCGCTCATGGGGCTTTTCGTGGCGGGGGGCAAAGTGCTGGGGGCTGTGCGTTCCACGCGGCCTTCGCCGTTTGTCGAGCAGATGAAGGTGGTCCAGAGCCGCGATGGGCAATCGCGTCTATGGCACCCCGATCTCGCGCCCTATGAGCAGTCGCTGGACCTTGAGACGAACGCTAGACCACAAGCCAATGGCCTTTATCGTCACCAAGGACGAGAGGTGCTGTTGCTCGACGACCGGCCGTTCGTCGTCGAGCAGGCCGTGGGTTCGGGGCAGTATCGGATTCAACATCCCGTACGCGCCGATGCGTATGCGCCAAAGCTCGCCCATAACGAGGCGGGCGCCTGGGTCCATGAGGGCGAACGCCCGTTGAGCTGGCAAGGGACGACACTGATGCGGCGCCTGGGGCATAGCGTCGAATCTTTTTCGGACGAAACCCTGGAGCAGATCCGTATCGTCAGCGGCGTCGAAGAGGCAAGCCTGCGTCAACTGCATGTCGAGCATGCGCGGCCCCCGGTATTGCTGACCGAAACCATCAAGCGCTTCCGGGTTGCGCAGGGCAGTCCAACCGGTATCGAGCCGGTCGACGAGGCGAGCAGTGCCGGTGCCAAGGTCTTGCGCGATGAATTTCCCCTACTGCCCCGTGCCGTGGCGGACGAGCTGCTGGTTGACGTCACCGAGGTGGAGCGCCGGCAGATGAGTGAGCGAGGGAACTTGCCTCTGCGCCTGCGCCAGGCGGCCCGTACGGCCATGGGCGAATGGCGGATTGTCCAGGCCTACGAAGGCTTGTATTTGCCCACGAAGGGCAACCCCGACACCTGGCGGTTGGCGTTGCACAGCCTGGAGCATCTGCCGGGTTGGCCGGCGCACGTGCGTATCGAGATTCGTGACGGGGCGCTGGAGGGGCCGCTGCTCGACAGCGTCGGGCCGTCGTCATCGGTGGTGCGCAAGGTGCTTGTGCCGGTGGAAGAAGCGACGCCTTGGTTGTTTGGCGAGCAAGGTAACTCTGTGGACAGTGCTGACGATTTCTACACTGACATTTTGAGTGCCTTGACCGAGGCTGAACGTCGGGCGTTGGGTTACAACCTGGGCGATGGGCCCTTGCTGAGGAAGGCTGTTCAACAAGCGCCGCTGGACCGGGTGACGTTTCGCAAAGTCCTGCTGAACGCTGCCGGGACGGCGGAGGATCCACCTATAGTCGCGCGTTTGCTCGGGGAGCAACCGGGCTATGCGCGGCTCGATGAGCAATTGCTTGGAACCGGTGATGCCTTAAGCCTGGAGGCGCGGTTCAAGGTGCTGTATCCATCAGCTACGACTGATGTCTTCGCTGAATTCAGGCAATCGTTTTCCAGCGACATGCAGCTCATGGCGTCCCTGACCAGGCAAGAGGCCGAGTTCGATGCATTAAATCAGGCGTTGGACAGTTGGACCTCCACGCCGTCCGGCGAGCGTTCGGCTCACAATCAGGAATACCATCGTCGCGATATAGCCAAGGCGATAAGGCAAAGCTGGCAGGGAAAATACGCACCCTCCGCAAACGAGCCGGGGCAACCCCTGCGTGAGCAGATACTGGATTTGAGTTTCAAGACGGTAGAACAGTTTCTGGAAACGCTACCGCCACTCAATGCCGGTTTTGAACATGTGGCTGTCGTGCGTCTTAAATATGCCAAGGTGCGTGGCGACCTTTCTGTTTTTTTCGAGCATTTCCCCAACGTGAGAGAAGTCTACCTTGACCATAATGATCTGACCGATCTGACATCGGCATTGCCACACCTTCGTGGTCTCAGGGTGTTGAGTTGTTCAGCGAATCAACTTCGGCTGTCACCGCAAATGGTTCACGAGTTGAGTGCTTTGGGGGCGCTCGAAGTCTGTCGGATGGATAACAACCCTAGCCTGGGCGCAGTACCGGATATCGGTCAGATGCCGGCCCTCAGGGTGTTGGATCTGCAAAACACTGGCCTGCAAGACTGGCCGAGCGGTTTGTTTGAAGTGTCACGACCGCGGGATTTTGAATTGAATTTGTCTGGCAACCCTATCAGCCAACTGCCCCAAGTGCCAGAAGGTGGGCCTGAGGCGCGCTTGATTGCGCGAACAAGGCTGGACAGGGATACGCTCGCCGACGAAGTTCACCGCCAATTGGACGCGTACATGCAGTCGGTGGGCTACGATCCGGCGCGTACCCGGCCCCGTACGGGCGAGGACGGCTGTCGGTATTGGCTTGAAGGAAGCCTGTCCGAACCTGGCACCGCTTTACAGCGACGTTGGGACGACCTTGAAGCA
Source organism: Pseudomonas sp. SWRI154 (assembly GCF_014268645.1). NCBI lineage: Bacteria > Pseudomonadati > Pseudomonadota > Gammaproteobacteria > Pseudomonadales > Pseudomonadaceae > Pseudomonas > Pseudomonas sp. SWRI154. Next base: position 145,615 of record NZ_JABWQW010000011.1, on the reverse strand, counting down.
GAGCCGGATTCCCAGGGGTTCTTCGATCTCCTTACGCAACTGACGGAGTCCGCCGATTATTCGGACCTTTCAAGACGCCCCGGAATCATCAGCCGGGTCTGGCGGATGCTGACGGCCATGAGCGAAAACACTGAGTTGCGCGAGGAGCTGTTCCGTATCGCGATAAATCCAGATTCCTGTGCCGACGCCGGCTCCCAGATATTCAATGAGATGGGCGTCAAGGTCCTGATCCATGAAGCTTATCGTTCGGCCTCTGCACAGGAAGTTGAAGCCAAGCTCGTTGGGCTTGCCCAAGGCAAGTCGCGCCTTGATCAACTGAATGAAATTGCACGGGCCGCCATCAAGCAACGACTGGATTCCGGCGAGAGTTTCCAAGAGGTTGACGAGGATGGAGAGATAACCGGGACGATCGATGAGGTGGAAACGTACCTGGCCTATCAAACCGGCCTTGCAAAACGACTGGCCTTGCCTTGGCAGTCCGAGGGCATGTTGTTTGGTGAGCTTTCCGGTGTCGATGAGCAAATGCTGGAAGATGCTTATCGGACCGTTATTGAACTGGAGGCGGGTGATGGGCGAGTTAATCAAATCATTGGCCAAGACTTCTGGCAGGCTTATCTCAGACGTCGGTACCCAAGCGACATCGAGGAAAATGAAAGGATTTTTGCTGCGAAGGCCGATGCCTTGTTTGAGTCGTGGGAGGGGCGAGCCTTGACGGTCGATGAGTACGCCAGACAAATCAATATACTAGGTGATGAGAGAAAAACACTGTACAGACGTTTGACGGGTGAGATCTTGAGTAGAACAGAAAAATAGTAGAAGAGCGGCGGCCCTGAGTGATCAGGCCGCCGCTGGCGAAATGCCGTTCATTGCGGTCTTAAAAACTGAGAAGGAATGGCGGCGAGCGCGGTTCTGTACTGGCTATAATCAGGTTGCGTTCTTCCACTTATGATTTCAATGTTTTCGGGAATAATTCCCGCACAATTAAAGCACGCTATAAAATCGTCTCCTTGACCCTCGCCACTTCGCAATAATCGGGTATCAATGGCAATTTCTCCAGCCTCCACGAGGTCAGTGCCCCACTTGTTTCTAGCGAAGTTCAACGCTTGCACCTCGGCATGCGCTCCGGGCACACCCGCAGAAATCGGTACGATGTAGTGACTGGCTATCACATGTGTTTTGATATTTTCAATCGTCACTTGATGCAACGGGTTGTTCCTGCCCCGTGCGTTGTCAGGACGTTGATATTCAGTCTCCAAAGTCCCGACAAAAACATTAAGGTCCCTGATCGCAGAGGCGCCCAGCGAGAACGGCTGTCCATAGCTGCCGTCAATCTCACTGTATTGCTGCATGCCATGGAACGCCTGGGCGCCGTTGGGGGAAACGTTCAAGTTGTAAAAATCTTGAACAATTTCATTGGTCTCGGGATTTAGGACGGCTGCAAACGCAACCAATTTGGTGTCCAGTACGCGTTTGGTGAACTCCTTGCCCGGGTCATTCGTTTTCGTAAGTTCCTTGGCGATGAATTGTTGTTTCTGTGCGGGTTTGAGTTTCTTGACGTCCGCCTCCTGCCCAAGTCTTTGCTTTAATTTGGCATTAGCGGTCGTCACGTCCGCGACCCGAGCGGTATTACTGGTGCGGAAAGCCTCTTTGCGCTCCGTCCTGTTGAGCCCTGTCGAGTCAAAGAAAGACAATGGGTTATTCCCCACCATCGCATACAAATTCAATCCATCCACCGGTCCCGCCGGGTCCGGGTTGATCCAGCGCATCATCCACGCTGCGTAATAACGAAAACCGTAGTAATAAAGCCCACTCGTATCCCGCTCCTTACCGGAATATCGAACGGTCTTGTAACTGGCCTGCACCTGGGAAACCGCCGCCCACCACGCCGTGCCGCCGAACGGGTAGTAACCTTCGTGGCTGATGAGCCGGGCGTTCTGGTCCAGTTCCATGACCAACGAACCCAGATGATCTTCAAGGCTGTAGCGCAGCTGGCCTTGATCGATTTCAGCCGGCCGGCCTTTGGCCCAGTACAGTCCACGCACGTTGGACGCCGGGCCTTGCAAGGTGCAGACGTGCAGTTCTTCGCTGTCATCCAAGGTGCGGATTTCCAAGCCCGGCAAATAACGCACGTCGCGCACATGGGTGACGGAAGCGGCCTGGGTGTTTTGCCGTTTGCGCATGCGACTGCCCAGGGCGTCGTAGCTGTAGTACTCGGCGTCGTCTTCGGCATTTTGGCGTTCAACCTGGGTCACCTTCTGCAATTGATTGCGCCAGTTCCAGGTCAAGTGTTGTCCGCAGGAGGGCAGGCTCAATTGATTGCCACCGACATCGAAGTCCAGATTGTCGCCGGGAGCTGCCTCGCCCTTTTGCCATTGCAGGCAGCGATTGCTCGATGCGTCCATGGTCAGGCGCAGCGTATGCGCCTGACCTGGCGTGGCGCTGCTGTGGACCAATTTCTCCAGATTGCCGCCGTGGTCATACTCGTAGCGTTGGGTGTACGGGGTTCGCAGGGTCAGGTCGGAGGGCGGGACGAGCTCCGGCAATCCCGGTTGCGTACCCGCCCCGGACATTTCCAGTCCCGTGGCGCTCTCCAGGCGATAGAGGCTGTCATATATAAAGGTCCGAACGCCTTCGCTGCGCTGGTTGGCGTGGTAACGCACGACATGGGTGTGATCAGTAATGGACGTGACATTGCCGACGAGGTCGTAGAGGTAACTCAAATACTGGTGGATATCGCTGCCTTTCGTGGCTTTGAGCTCAGTCAGGCGTCCGTCGGCCAGGCCATAGGCAAAGGTCGTCTTGATGCCGTTACCGGCAGTGTATGCCAGGCGCTGGCCCGCGGCGGAGTATCGGAATTCATGGGCGATCAGCTCGGCAGTGGGGCTGTCGCTCCATTGCAAATGCACACGCTTGGGTTGTCCGACCACATCGAACTCAATGCTTTGCTTATGCCCCCTGGCATCCGTCTGGCCCAAGGCATCCCCCACGGCGTCGTAGTGCCAGCGTGTGTCGTAGCGGGCAGGCTCCAGCAAACGCTCGCGGCCTGCTTCGTCGTCCGGCCAGTCGGGTAGCTCCAGCGTGTCCAGGAACCGTTGTCCTTGATCCAGCGGCAAGCCTGCCAGCGAAAAGTCGGCAACGGTGACCAGTCCAGCCGTGTCGTAGTGCTCCACCAGTTGGCCGCAGCGATTGTGCAGGGCGTCTTCGGTCGAGCGACTGGCGTAGCGCAGGCGGCCAACCGTGGCCCAGGCCTGGTCTTGGCCGCGTTCGCGGATCTGCGTGGGGCGTAACTGCGAGTCGTATTCGGTTTGCTGTTCGCTGCCGCGGGCATCCCAGCTGTGCAGGCGCTGGCCGGCCAGGCCAGGTAATTCGCAACGCAGCCCCGCGTCGATGTTTTCAGTGCGCAGCGGTGTGCCCGACAGGCTGTAGATGCTGTGCAGGCTGACGGTTTGCGTGCCGTGGAAGCGAGGGTCCCATTGGTCGACGATGCGTCCGGCGACGTCATACGCCTGGGCCGTGACCAGCCGTTGGGTTTCGTCGTTGGTCGAACCGCGCAGATAATCTACCCTCCGTACCGGTTCTGCCCGCCCGTCGAACACCGCCACGACCGGCGTCTTTCGATGACCCTGAGGGGTCATTGGGCAGGACCCGGATCCGTATCGTTGTAATCGTGATCGCACTGGTACCACGGATGGTAGACATGCCAGGCCTCATGCCCCTTGGCATTGATGACCTTGACCAGCCGTCCTGTCGGATCGTAGAACTGCCGGTCGTGGTAGCCGTGTTCGCGCAACGAGGCGTCGTTGATGTAGCGCCACGCATCGGCGAAATAAGGGCGGTAGACCCGCGTGACCAAGCCTTTATTGTTGTACTCGACCCGTTCGCTGACGCGCCAGCGCGGGTCGGCATCCCGCTGAATCGGTTGCCCTTCGGAGTCCAATTCCAGCGAGCCGTCCTCGGCCACGGCATAGGCTTGCCCAGGCTCGACCAATTGCTTGGTTTGCAGGGTACGACCAAAACCGTCGACCGCACTGAGGGCGATGCGGATCTGCTGCAATGGATCACCCGGGTAGCGGTCGGCACTCAGTACGACGCTGTGGGCCGGTTCCCGGGCCGTTGCCTGGATCAGCGTCCAAAGCAATTGCTCGCCAGGGGTAGGCGTTTCCAATTGGGGCAGGCGAACGCGCGCCGAGTCGCGAATGTGGCCGCTGGGCAATACATAGCGGGCGTTGATCCATTCTTCGCGGTGCTCCGGCGACACCCCCGCCAAGTCGAGCACGCCCATCCAGCTCATATCTTCTATCCGCACGGCGCTGGCCATGTTGCCCAGGGTGTCCCCGGGATTCTCAATGGCGTGAGCGGGAGACAGGTCCTCGGGCGGCTCATAAGTATCGATGGAATCGAAGCCTGCCGGAGCGCCATTTTCGGTGCCGTGAAAGGTGACGCCCAAAGGCACGCCGGCGGGACCGTAAAGCGCTTCCTGGATATTCTCGTTGGGGTCGGTGATTTTTCGCGGCTGCAACGAGTGATAGTCGTATTCGACGCGCGTCGTGCAGCCGTCCGGGAGTGTTACGGCGATCGGCATCAGGTGATAGGCGTCATATTCGGTTGTTGTCACGCCATGGCTCTGGGTTTCAAGCAAGGCGCTAATCTGGAAGAAACCTTCGAGCGGCAGATACGTGGCGAAACCGAGTTTTTTCGACCAAAGCTCTTGGGCGCCTTCCCCTGGGTATTTCAGGAACAACTCCATGGGCTCGAAGCCAATGGTCCTTAGTTCCGTACGAATGTCGATAGGCACGGCGTCGTAGGCTTCGAGTGCTTGCTTGTCGAACTCGGCCACTTCCAGAGGTCTGCGCAAGGCCTGGAAGAGAATTTCTCCCGCTTCATCTTCATCGCGCAGGTAGCTTTGCTCTTGAAGCGCGATCAACACCCGAGCGGTTCTCCATTCATCCGAGTCCTGGTGCGCAAGGAAAGATTCGTAGCTGACCTGTTGCGACGTCAATCCGCCGGGGAGGTCGCCCTTGGGGAGTTGCAGGCCATTGGTCCGAGCCCGCCAGGGCAGGCCCAGCCGGATGCGTTTGCCGATCTCGTCAACCAGGTCCAGATGCTCGGCTTTGCTCTCGACGATGTGGAAGATCTGTTGTTGATCGTCATGGGCATCGCGCCACCAGGTTTTCTCGTCCTCATCTTCGAAGGGCGGATCATCGTCTGCCGTGAGGCGTCGCGCGTAATGAATGACGAAGCTGTGCACCGGCTGGCCATAGCGGTTCCAGTCCAGGGTGATGCTGTGTTGGGCTTGCGGGTCGTTGATGAAACCATCGTATTGATGGCTGACCGTTTCCAGCGCCAATACCAATAAGGTTTTATGGTCCGGATAAGGTAGACGCAGCATGTAGCGTTGTTGCGTCACGCTGTACGGTTCGAGCATGGCGATGGAGTCGGCGTGATGGGTCTCGCTGCGCAATACGTGGCCGCCCAAGGCGTAGGCCATTTCCCGTGCGGTCTCGGGATCGGACGTGATGACCTGGTTGGCCCTATCCTTTTCATGGTGCAGGACCAACAGCGTGGAACCCAGCAGCGGCGCATCGTCGTCGGCCTCGAAACAATCCTTGAGGGGTTGATCGACGGTACGACCGGTGTGGAACCAGGTCTTGACCAGCAGGGGCGCGGTAAAACCGCTGTCCATGTCTGCGCCGGGGATTTCGCTGTCGAGCTGATACAACCGGCCGAAGCCGCGAAATTCACGGTGAAAGCTGTCGTAGTCGCCCTCGAAATAGGTGAACCGCTGGGTCAGGCAATTTCCGCTGATTTCGTCCAGCTGTTGCTGGCGCGCCACCAGCGGCAGGGCCATGGGCAGGAAACAGTCCAACGGTTCGTCTATTGTCACGCGCTGTGCTTTTTCATCCAGCCAGAACTGCGCGCTGCTGCGATAGCTCAGGCTACTGCTGCAGCCCATGTTGTTGTTCGTGGCGCTGAGCAGATAGGGCCGCGTCGCGACGAAATCGTAGCGCCAATGACGGGGGTGCAGGTCCGGCGCGTGATGGGGAACGCTCAGGATCAGGCTGGCACAACCCAGGCCTTGCAGATCGGCCAGGGTGACCTGGCAGAGACGGTCGTAACGCAGGCCTTCGGGCCAGGGAACCTGCAGCGGAGTTTGCTCGAGACCGTTGCCGCCGCGGTTGAAATAGATCTCGAAACAATCGCTTTGCAGGTAAATCAGCGCCGGCGCCCCGGACCCATCCAGATCCGCGATGCGCACCCGCTCGGCATCGAACTCGGTGTAGGCGAAGGGCAGGGCGCTCATGACAAAACCTTCGCCGAAACGCCCATGACCCAGGTTTGGCCAGCATTTGATTTCATCGAAGCGAATACGGCACAGCTCGGTGGTGTCGCTACCCAGCAAATTGCCGAACAGCACCAGCTCGCTACGCACATCGCTGAACAATGGCAGGTCGCTGTCCGGTTCATGAGGCACTTCCACACCTGGGGCGAACCCTTCTTCGCGAAGGTTGGCGTACAGCCGCACGCTTTTGGGACCGATCATGGCCAGCGAGCGCAGACCGTCGCCGGCCAGGTCGCCCAGTTGCGCGGCGGGGTGCAGGAACTCCGTGGGGAAGGCGTTGAAGTCCTTGAACGTCGACCAACTGCGGTCCGGGTTGAGGGTATAAAAGCCACTCATGCCCGGTTGGGCGATGAGCCAATTGAGGCGGCCGCTGCCCGTCAGGTCGGTCAGCACCTGCATCACTGGCGAGTGATCGGCGGCGACCGGGATGCTTGGCAAGAGCGACCAGGGACCATAACCGATTTCTTCGCTATCACCGCTAGCGGCGCGTTCAGGTTCGCGGTAATACCAGCCGTTGCTGTAGCGACACAAAAAGCCTGGAATACCTTCACCATAAAGATCGACACACTGGTAGCGACGGCCGTCTTCCAGGCCGGGCATGGTTTCCAAGGCAAAAAATGCCTTGGGTTCAAGGTTTGGCTCAAAGTCGGTGTATTGAAGTTCCACCGGTGGGCTGTGTTCGACCCGGCCGTCGGCATCCCAGTCCTGATAATGGGCTGCGGTCAATAAGTTGTAGCCAGCCCTGATGGTGGCGGCGTACTCCAGCATCAATCGCCGCACCAGCGCCGGTTCTGCGTCGGGGTCGGTGGGAAACTGGTGGAACATAAGCACCTGGTGGCACAGGCGCCGCGTGCCGACCTCGAAACCGTAACGGTAAGCGTGGATCGGGTCATCGCGCTGTAGCCAGGGGGTCTCGGCGGGGGCCGTCCAGGCGGGTTTTTCGTCAAGTTCGAGGGTGCGTTGGCCGTAATCGAAGACGAGATGAAAGTGCCAAGCCAGGTTGGCCGGATCTTCATCTGCGAAGCAATACAAGGTATCGCTGGCCGTGGCGTTGCCGTAACAGACCCGTCGCAAGTAGCGCTGCGCGCGGTAGTCATGGGGGCCGTCGGACTCAGCGGGATCCTCCGTATATTCGTAATAGATGTGCTCGCCCAGCGGGCTGACTTCTTCCAGTAACAGCCACTCGGCGATGTGCGAGGTATCGGCGATGATCGACGCTGGGCTTTTTCCATAGCAATACAAGTGACCATTGCTGCCTTGTACGCGCCAGAACGGATGGCTGGTGATGGATCTCCAGAGTTCGTAGATGTCGAAGGTACTCTCGGTCCTGGGGTAATAGCGCACCACCGCGTAGGTCAGGTCGCCCACTGTGCAGCTGGTCTGCCCGTCAAGATCAGGCCACATGTCCACCCCGTCGGGCCCGACCATGACATCGTCGTCGCCGTAGAGCGGTACGCCTTTGCTGGTTTTACGAGTGATGCTGGGGATTGGCAGCTGCATGCCGATGCCGAACATGCCGTTGCCACTTTGACTGTTGTATTGCAGGGCCAAAGAGGGTGTCAGGTGACGGGCGTTGGACACGGGCAGCGGCAAGGACAGGGACGCCGCGCCCCGAGTGCCCACCGGGCCGAGGCTGTTGCCGATGGTCGCAATCGACGCGCCACCGGCGATGGTCGGCGTGATGATCTGGAGGGGCGTTTGCTCTGCCATGGACGTTCATCCCTTTGATCCGCGCCGGGGTTGATTCCCGGCCAGGGTGAGAATGCCAAGATAGAGCAGGGCTGTAACCTGTCAGATCTGACAGGTAGATGGGTGCAGCCGATGAATGGCTGTGCTGAAGACCTTGTGGGCCGCCACGGGGTGGATGTGTTCCAAAAAAATAAGGCCGGTGGGCTTGTCGCTCACCGGCCTTATTCATAGCTGGGAGTGCTTGTTATTGCACTTCCACCGCGAGGCTTTCGCTGATCTTCTGTTGCCAGATGGCGGGACCGGTGATGTGCACCGACTCGCCTTTGCTGTCCACCGCAACGGTCACCGGCATGTCCTTGACCTCGAACTCATAGATCGCTTCCATCCCCAGTTCGGCGAATGCCAGGACCTGGGATTTCTTGATCGCCTGGGCCACCAGGTAAGCAGCCCCGCCGACGGCCATCAGATAGACGGCCTTGTTGTCCTTGATCGCTTCGATGGCGGTCGGGCCGCGCTCGGATTTGCCGATCATGCCCAACAGGCCGGTCTGCTCAAGAATCTGGCGGGTGAACTTGTCCATCCGCGTGGCGGTGGTCGGGCCGGCCGGGCCGACCACTTCGTCGCCCACCGGATCGACCGGGCCAACGTAATAGATGAAGCGGCCCTTGAGATCCACCGGCAGGGTTTCACCCTTGTTCAGCATCTCGACCATGCGCTTGTGCGCCGCGTCGCGACCGGTAAGCATCTTGCCGTTGAGCAGCACGGTTTCGCCCGGCTTCCAGCTCTGCACGTCTTCCGGGGTCAGGGTGTCGAGGTTGACGCGACGGGCCGACGGGCCGGCTTCCCAGACGATTTCCGGGTAGGCGTCCAGCGGTGGCGCTTCCAGCGAGGCCGGGCCAGAGCCGTCGAGCACGAAGTGGGCGTGACGGGTGGCGGCGCAGTTGGGGATCATGCACACCGGCAGGGAGGCGGCGTGGGTCGGGTAATCCATGATCTTCACATCGAGCACGGTAGTCAGGCCACCCAGGCCCTGGGCACCGATGCCCAGTTGGTTGACCTTCTCGAACAGCTCCAGGCGCATCTCTTCGATACGGTTCCGTGGGCCGCGGGCCTTGAGTTCGTGGATGTCGATGGATTCCATCAAGACTTCCTTGGCCATCACCGCGGCTTTCTCGGCGGTGCCGCCGATGCCGATGCCAAGCATGCCCGGTGGGCACCAGCCGGCGCCCATGGTCGGAACGGTCTTGAGCACCCAATCGACGATGGAGTCGGATGGGTTGAGCATGGCCATCTTCGACTTGTTCTCGGAACCGCCGCCCTTGGCCGCCACGTCCACTTCCACGGTGTTGCCCGGGACGATGGAATAGTGGATGACCGCCGGGGTGTTGTCCTTGGTGTTCTTGCGCGCGCCTGCCGGGTCGGCGAGGATCGATGCGCGCAGGACGTTTTCCGGCAGGTTGTAGGCGCGACGCACGCCCTCGTTGATCATGTCGTCCAGGCCCATGGTCGCGCCATCCCAGCGCACGTCCATGCCCACGCGCACGAACACGGTCACGATGCCGGTGTCCTGGCAGATCGGCCGATGGCCGGTGGCGCACATGCGCGAGTTGATCAGGATCTGCGCCATGGAATCACGGGCCGCCGGCGATTCTTCGCGCAGGTAGGCTTCGTGCATCGCCTGGATGAAATCCACGGGGTGGTAGTAGGAAATGAACTGCAGGGCGTCGGCAACGCTCTGAATCAGGTCGTCTTGCTTGATCACGGTCATGAGTCGCGCTCCTCTCTAAGACGGGAACATTTTATGAGGCAGCTGCAAGCGGCAAGCTTCAAGCTGCAAGCTCAGAGCAGTATGAGTACTGCTTCAGCTTGTTGCTCGGAGCTTGCGGCTTGCAGCTGACCCCAGGTCAAGGCACGCCGGGCATGCTGGCGCGACGCTAAAAAGGCGCGGCAGTATATCGCAGGCGGGCAGCCTATGGGAGCTACGGGCTAAAGGTATGAAACGCTGAACCCGTGGCGAGGGAGCTTGCTCCCGCTCGGTTGCGCAGCGACCGCAAAATCTTGGGGCCGCTACGCCCGAAGCGTCGGACCGGCCCAGCGGGAGCAAGCTCCCTCGCCACGGGAGCGTTGGTGACGCCCACAGATGCGTCAATCTAGGCCATTGCTTTGACGCCATTTTTCTGAGCCAGAATTGAATGGTCATTTGTCGAACACGCCACTAAAGTGGCGTCTGGCCTGTAGCGTAGGACATCTCTATCAGCCCCCTTTCCCATGGTGAGTCACCGATTGACCCATAACGCCATCCAACGTCTTTTGCTGAAACGCTTCGCCCTGGCAGCCACGACTTATGCGCTGGCACTGGTGTTGCTGTGGCTGGCGTTCTTCAGTGGCCATTATCTCGACTCGTTGCGCGGCGTCGTCATCGGCACGGTATTGGTAGTGCTGTGCCAGGTCGGGTTGTTCACGCTGTTCATCACTGACCGCAACCTGCGCTTCGCCGACCCCAGCCTCACGGAAATACAGGTCTGGATTGGCCTGGGTTGGCAGACCTGGATGATGGCGCACCTTGATCAGGCCCGCGGTGTGTTCCTGGTGTTCTATGTGTTGATCCTGCTGTTCGGGCTGTTCCACCTGACGCGACGGGCCTTCGTGCGCTGCGCGACGCTGGTGTTCATCAGCTTCACCGGCATTACGCTGTGGGATGGCTATTTCTTTCGGCTTTCCGATCCGACCCTCGCCGGTCTGCAAGTGTGTGTGCTGTTCATCGTCCTGGTGTGGCTGGTGTTGTATGCCCGCTACGTCCAGACCTCGCGTCAACGCATGCGCCAGCGACGATTTGCCTTGCAGGCGCACCAGGACACCCTGCGCGGCATGATGCGCCAGCTTGAAGACCTGGTGGCCACCGATGAACTGACCGGGCTGTTCAACCGTCGGCATTTCCTGCGCCTGGCGAGCCGCGAACTCAATACATTGCGGCCCGGCGTCGCCCATGGGCTGGCCTTGATCGATCTCGATCATTTCAAACGCATCAACGACCTGCACGGCCATGCCGCTGGCGACCAGGTGCTCCAGGCATTCGCGACCGTGGCCACGGCCTGCCTGCGTGAAGGTGATGTGCTGGCCCGTTATGGCGGCGAAGAATTCGTCATGTTGCTGCCAGCGTGCGACCCGGCGCGCCTGACGGCTTGTTGCGAACGCTTGCGGCTGGCGTTCAACGAAGTCCAGGTGATCGAGTTGCGCGTCGGCAGTCTCAGCCTGTCGGTGGGCATGACGATGCTGGAAATGGGCGATGACCTGGACAGCGCCTTGCAGCGCGCCGACCAGGCCTTGTACCGTGCCAAGCGGGACGGCCGAAATCGTTGCGCCGCCGCCTGGGAGAACATCGATGCCTGAGCTGAAAGTCACTGACCGGCAATGGACGGTGACGGCGGGCGCCAACTTGCTGGACGCGCTCAACCAGGCCGGCGTACCGGTGCCCTACAGTTGCCGTGCCGGCAGTTGCCATGCGTGCCTGGTTCAATGCGTGAGCGGCGATGTTCGTGACAGCCGACCTGACGCCCTCAGTCCTGCGCAGCGTGACCAAGGCTGGCGACTCGCGTGCCAATGCCAAGTTACCGAAGATGTGCAGATCCACACCTTCGACCCGCAACGCGACGGCCAAGCCGCCGAGGTGGTGGCAGTGGATTGGCTCGGCGCCGACGTGCTGCGCTTGCGCATCACCCCAGAGCGACCGCTGCGTTATCGAGCCGGGCAACACTTGGTGCTGTGGGCCGGTGACGTCGCTCGCCCGTATTCCTTGGCGAGCCTGCCTGGGGAAGATCGTTTCCTGGAATTTCACCTCGATTGTCGCGAACCGGGCCAATTCATCAGTGCGGCACGACAACTGAAGGCTGGCGACCCGATTCGCCTCGGTGAACTGCGCGGCGGGGCATTGCATTATGACCCCGACTGGCACGACAAGCCGTTGTGGCTGCTGGCGTCCGGCACAGGCCTGGCGCCGTTGTTCGGCATCTTGCGCGAAGCCTTGCGCCAGCAGCATCAAGGCGCGATTCGCCTGATACATGTGGCCCGTGACGCCTGCGGACACTATCTCGCAAAACCTCTGCAGGCGCTGGCGGCCAAACATCCAAACCTGAGCGTTGAGTGGATCATCGGGGCCGAGGCGCCAGCGGCACTGGCGCAACTGCGCCTGACGTCCCGGCAGACCCAGGCCTTGGTGTGCGGCCATCCGGAACGGGTCGAGGCGTTTGCCAAGCGTCTGTACCTGGCGGGGTTGCCACGCAATCAGTTGTTGGCGGATGTCTTTCTCACCCGCGAGAACGGTGCGGGCTGAGCAGTTTGCGAAGCACAACAAAAAGCCCCGCCATTCACATGGCGGGGCTTTTTGTTTTCCAGGCTTTGGTTTGTCAGCCGATCATCAAACCATCGGGTCGCCAACATGCAGGATCTTCATCCCGTTGGTGCCGCCGGTGGTGTGGTAGCTGTCGCCCTTGGTCAGGATGACCCAGTCGCCTTTTTCCACGACGCCGCGTTTGGTCAGTTCATCGATGGCTTTCTGACTGACTTCGTGCGGCTCCAGCGAAGCCGGGTCGAACGGAATCGTGTACACGCCACGGAACATCGCTGCGCGGGCCTGGGTTTCGCGGTGCGGAGAGAACGCGTAGATCGGCACCGAGGAGCGGATGCGCGACATGATCAGCGGCGTGTAGCCACTCTCGGTCAGGGCGATGATTGCCTTCACGCCTGGGAAGTGGTTGGCGGTGTACATGGTCGCCAGGGCGATGCTTTCGTCGCAGCGGCTGAATTCCTTGCCGATGCGGTGGCTGGAGGTCTTGCCGGTCGGGTGCTTTTCAGCGCCGATGCAGATACGCGCCATGGCCTGCACCGCTTCGAGCGGGTAGAGACCGGCGGCGCTTTCGGCCGAGAGCATCACGGCGTCGGTGTAGTCGAGCACGGCGTTGGCTACGTCGGACACTTCGGCGCGGGTCGGCATCGGGTTCTGGATCATCGACTCCATCATCTGGGTCGCGACGATTACCGCTTTGTTGTGGCGGCGTGCGTGCAGGATGATCTTCTTCTGGATACCCACCAGCTCGGCGTCGCCGATTTCCACGCCCAGGTCACCACGGGCCACCATCACGGCGTCGGAAGCCTTGATCAGGCCATCGAGGGTTTCGTCGTCGGCCACCGCTTCGGCGCGTTCGATCTTGGCTACCAGCCAGGCAGTGCCGCCGGCTTCGTCGCGCAATTGACGGGCGTATTCCATGTCCGCGGCGTCGCGGGGGAAGGACACGGCCAGGTAATCAACTTCCATTTCCGCGGCCAGCTTGATGTCGGCCTTGTCCTTTTCGGTCAGGGCCGGGGCGGTCAGGCCACCACCGCGACGGTTGATGCCTTTGTGGTCCGACAGCGGGCCGCCGATGGTCACGATGCAGTTCAGTTCGGTGGCGGTGGCGGTCTCGACGCGCATCACCACGCGACCGTCGTCGAGCAGCAGCTCGTCGCCGACGCCGCAATCCTTGACCAGGTCCGGGTAGTCGATGCCGACCACTTGCTGGTTGCCTTCGGTCAGCGGGTGGCTGGTGGAGAAGGTGAATTTGTCACCGATCTTCAGCTCGATGCGCTTGTTGGCGAATTTGGCAATGCGGATCTTCGGGCCTTGCAGGTCGCCGAGCAGGGCGACGAAGCGGCCGTGCTTGGCGGCCAGGTCACGCACCAGCTTGGCACGAGCCTTATGCTCGTCGGGGGTGCCGTGGGAGAAGTTCAGACGGGCAACGTCCAGGCCAGCCAGAATCAGCTGTTCGAGAACTTCCGGCGAGTTACTGGCCGGGCCAAGGGTAGCGACGATTTTGGTGCGACGGACGGACATGCAAGACTCCTCAAGTTCAAGCGCTAGCGAAGGCTACTATGGTCTTTGGGTGTAGTCATTGTTCATGTGCACTACTTATTCGTTTGTTTTTCGAAATGAACATTCCTGAAAATTTTTGCGCCTTTAACTACTAAAGCCGAACATCGCTCTTGTGGCGAGGGAGCTTGCTCCCGCTCGGTTGCGCAGCGACCGCAGAATCTCAGGGCCGCTGCGCCGAAGCGTCGGACCGGCCCAGCGGGAGCAAGCTCCCTCGCCACAAGAGCTCGTCCGATCCTTTTTCGAGTTGAAGATTTTCCTACCCAGGTCGATAAAGAGCTCAAGACAGGAGAACCTCCCCATGCGATTCGTGCTTTTTATTGCCCTGGCCCTGAGCATCACGGGCTGCACCCGTTGGTCGATGAACCACCATATGAACCTGGCCTACAAGGCCTACGAGCGTGGCAACTGCGAGCAGGTGATGCTTGAATTGTCCAAGGTCGACCGCGCCAGCCGTGCCCGTCGCTACATGCAGCCGGAAGTCTCGATGATGCGCGGCCAGTGCCTGGAACGGCAGAAACTGTTCGTCGATGCGGCGCAAACCTACCAGTTCATCCTCACCCAGTACCCCAACAGCGAGTACGCCTACCGCGCCCGCGCACGGCTCGAAACCCTTCAAAGCCTGGGCCATTACCCGACCCGCGGCGCCTCGGCGATTCGCCCCACGTCGTTCTGATCTTCATTGAGTTGAAACCATCTCTGCGAACCAGTTGTCGACCGATGACTGGTATCGCACCCGGCCGGCCCTAGCTTGCGCTTGGGCTATAGTTGTACAAATCGAGAGTAGAGCCTGGACTCTAATTTCGAAATACCACCTGTCACTGGTAGCCTTTAGCTAGCTCGCGTGCGAGCGTCTGGCATCGGGGTCGGGGAGAGCGGGCAGGGATAAGCTCGTTCCGAAGCACTGGATTGGCCGCGTCATCGGCCACTCGAAAAGTGATACAAACCATGTACAAAGAGCGGCAGATTGCACGACATCAGCTGGCGTATTGCCTTGAAGTGCTCAACGGCATCAACGGGAAACCTATCGGTTTTCTGGGCAACGTTTCGGAAAACGGCCTGATGCTCATCAGCCATTTGCCCTTGATGCTCGGCGCGGATTTCGACCTGCGCCTGAAGCTGCCCACCGAGGAAGGGCCGGAGCAGCAGATCCGTTTGAAAGCCCATTGCCTGTGGTGCCACGAAGACGTGACACCACAGCATTTCGACGCCGGCTTCAGCCTGCAATGGGCTCCGCCGGAGTACGGGAAACTGGTGAGCGCACTGCGGCAGTACTTCAGCTTCTATCAAATGCCGGCATCGGCGTGAGCCCACCGCGTTGCGGTAACCCCGTGGCGAGGGAGCTTGCTCCCGCTGGGGTGCGTAGCAGCCCCCTGATTATTAACTGACACACCGCAAGGGGACGCTTTGCGTCCAGCGGGAGCAAGCTCCCTCGCCACGGGGGGCTTCATCGCCCGACGTATCGCGTTGCCATCAACGCTGCACCTTCGCCTCGCCATCGAGCAGCTTCTCCAGCAACAACACCCCCATCTCGCCCATTTGGTGAATCGCCAGGGCCAGGTTGCGCGGGGCGCCTTCCAGGTCTTCGGATAAATCCAGAATCAGCGTGCTCACCGAGCAGAAGGTTTCGTAGCTGTGCACCAGCAAGCCTTCGGGGTCAGCGTCGGGCGCGACGATGAAGCAGTCCAGTTGCCGTGGGTTTTTATTTGGCTTGTCGGCCTTGGGCTTGAGGTAATGGTCCAGGGCTTTTTGCGCGGCTTTGTCGAGGTTGATTTCTTCGGGGGTTTTTGCGGTGGGGCGTGAGGCTTTTTTCGGGGGATTGGATGTTGGCTTGATCATGATCGGTCTCCGTAATGGGGCTGCCACCGATTCGCGACTAAACGAATGGAGGCGGCTGGACGCAGGTTAGTCGACCGGCGGAGACACGAAATCCGGCGCGCCCGAGGGCGCCCTGCGAACAGCCACCATCAAGTGCGGGAAGGGGAGCCCGACTGGATGACGCTTGTGCACACCGTATCTACCGCCGAGCGACTAAACCCGATCGCTGAGTTGTCAGCGACGCGAATCACGTTACGGGGCGAGGCCAAGGCGCACAAGTCGGCGGATTCTGGCGGATCTGTAGTCCGTTGCGCAAGGCGTTGTAGGCACCGATATGTTTCCTACATCGGATCCTACCGTTGGTCGGGACTGTCAGGTTTGACAGGTGTGGAACGGTACGCCTTTTAACTACCTTAAAAATTATCTGGCCAAATCATCAGGTTTTATTCCATTGAAGGGTGACCTATGAGTACCGACGGTGATACCGAAAATAAACCGAGCGAACATGATGAGGGAATTGACGATGCCGATGGAGCGGATCTGACGTTTTCTGAAATGGCTGATTCTGGTGAGATCCTTCTGAGAAAAGAGTCCGAAAACGTGTGGGCTGAGCTGCGAGTGAGGTATTCGTGGTCCAGTAGCGGTGATTCGTTCACAGTAACAACGTTGAACTACAAGGCCCTGAACAATCCTATTCGTGTTGGGGAATTACACTTAAAGGTTACGAGTCCTAGTGCAAACCCAAATTGGGAACCGTTAACTATGCAAGCGCGACAAGATGGTAATTCGCACAGCGTGAGTCATACGAAAACCATTCCGGCAAACGCCACCAGCGCAACGATATATTTTAGCTTTGTCTTTAAAACTATAACAAACAACATCAATCTTGAAGACTCAAGAACTCTAACGTTTATTCCAGTCCCTACGATTGACCCCATTAGGAATGTTCTTACGAGAAATTTTGAAATCACCGGAGGCGGACGGGTAACTAACGGCAGTGTGATTGTGCGTACTTACCTTCCTGCAGAAGCTGATTATGGGGTATGGCATCCGGTACCTGATAATAGGTGGAATACTACGCTGAGTATTCCGTCCAATCTGGGCAAGATGTATTTCACAGCCTATCAGCGAGTCGGTACTGTATCTTCGTCTCACTCGGCCCAGTCGCGAGTATACGTGGCTGAAGTGACAGCGCCCTCTGCGGGTTCGGTGGTGCTGAGTGACGCCGAGTTCTCGGGCGGCGCTGCCCCAGGAACCAGGGTCAAGATGGTCAGAAGCCATTCTGCCAATGTGGAGGTTACTGGATACTACGATGTGCCGGCTAATGCCGAGTGGAAGTTAAAACTCGATCCGCCATTGCGCAGCGGTAAGTATCTGCTAACGGTTTGGTTACGGCTGACGAATTTTCCTGACAGTTATACTCCGGATCTTGAGTACGAGGTGCTCGGTGTTCCCGTTATAACGGAACCGGCAGCAGGAAGTATACCTTCGAATCCCTTTGAGCTCTGGGGCAATAATGGGTTGAGCGGCGCTACGACCAGAGTTTACCTTTCTGATGATCATACAAGGGACCCGAAAGGCTTAGGATGGGCGTTCGACGACGGCACTTGGTTTGTCAGAGTGGACAAACCGTTGCCTTTTGGCCGGGTAAGCCTGGTGGTAGAGCAGGAAAAGGGAGGTAAGCAATCCGGTAACAGCGTACTCCGTCAATTCATCTTTCCACCCAACGTACCTACCATTCAATCCGAGACCAATAATGGAGTCGTTCGGTTGCATGGTACCGGGTTGGCCGGTGCTCGATTGGATATCCATTTTAGAAATAACACTACGCCGTATCTTAATACGAATGTTGCACAGGATGGTACCTGGGGGGAAGTTATCCCTGCCACTCTGGTGCCGGGTTCATACTGGTTTACGGCACAGCAAAGCGTTCCGGATGGGAGTGGGCGGATTTACTCTGGCTATGCCACTAATTTGCCGGTTGAAGTTCCTGTCCCCCGCCCGACTGGATTTAGCATCAGATTGACAGGGCAAAAGCCGATTTTTTCGGGACGGGGGCTTCGGTGGGTCGGCTATGAGACTGACGTCCGGATATACAATGTTGTGGCTCCCATCGACGGAGTAGCGGATGCCAGGGTCGAGACTGATTTGCAATGGCAAACTGCGTCGACTAATGATTTTCCGCCAGGCCACTATACAAAGTTGAGGGCTCAGCAAGTAGTCAATTCAAAAACCTCAGCGTACACGGATGATTATGAAATAAAGATTCCTTCCCCTGAACCCGAATTAAGCGAGCCTAAGGCGAATCCTGAATACACCACCCAACTCCCTCTGTTCGAGGGCACAGCCTGGCGGGGATCCACGGTCGAGCTGACGTTTACCGGCGGACCCGCTCCTATCTCCCTGACGGCGCCAGCAGGCACGTTCCGCCATCAGGTCGTCAATGAGGACTGGGCGCCGGGGGATTACACGGTCACCGTAACAGCTTCGTTTGGCAATGAGCCTGCATCCACCGTTCGCAACTTCCGGGTCAGAACGCCAAAACCCACGATCACCACCTCCGGCTCAGTCGACTTGGCTCCGCGCATCGAAGGCACCGGTTGGCCAAGCGGATGGGTTGTCATTCATAGGGGGGACGGCACCGTGTTGGGCGAGGGACCTGTAGACGCGGTAAGCGGAAAGTTTTCGGTGTCATTGAGTCAGCAGTCGCAAGGGACACTCGTCGTTTACGCCATACAAGCGCTGGCGCAGGGCAGCACCAATATTTCCGAGGAAACTGCGCGGGTGTCGCTGACCGTAGGGGTGAGGGCTCCGGTCATATTGGAACCGTCAGATAAGACGACGCGCACGTCGATATTCTCAGGGACTGGCACCACGGGCGGTACCGTTGAATTTTATCTTAACGACGCAACCGATCCGTTTGTCCACGGTGTACCCGTTGAAGAAGGCGAATGGTGGACGACACTTGAGCTCCCTGCGGGCAATCCCAAGCTCGAGGTTGCCCTCCGACATTACGGTGTACTCAGTGTGAAGCAGCGCCACGCCATTAAAGTGGTCCCGGCGCCGCCCATTGTCGATACGCCATGGCCAGGCGAGGCGGTGGGCGATGTGTTGCACATCAGTGGCTTTGGCTTCCCCACAGACGAGATCCGCATTTATCGGCTCCGGGAGCTGAAGTTGCTGGGGAGCGCTACGGTCACGGCAGCGGGAACCTGGACGACCAGTGTCGAAAACCTACTGGACGCAGCGGGGGACAAGATTGTCGTCGTGGCAAGCGCGGGTGAAGGGCTGGATTCAGATCGTTCAGGCGAGTTGCAGCCCACTCAGCTGTTGAAAGTCCTGCCCCACTTCACCGAACCTCTGCCAAATGATCGGGTCGGGCTCAAGCCTTGGTATGCCGGCATCGCCACGCCGAATGCGACCATCAGGGTGGCGTCCTGGTTCAACACCGAAGAATCGCTGGCACCGTCCACCGTGGCTGATCAGTTCGGACGGTGGCAGGTCATGGGCAACGAGAATCTGCCGGAAGGCCCGACACGGGTAGCGGTGCGTCAAACCGTGAACAGCGTTCATTCGCAATGGGTCGAGAGTGGGCGTTTCATCGTGGAAAAAATGCCTGCGCAGTTCAGGCCGCCAACCGTCGATTATCCGCGGATGGGGCAGGAGGTCGGGCGTTATCCGATGTTCTCCGGTCGCGGGGAGCCTGGTGCCTACGTCCGTATCACCAAGGAGGGGCACGGTAGTATTTATCTGGTTAACGATTGCTGGGTCGATCGCAACGGTACATGGGCTGCGCAATCGATGATGGAGTTGCCGCTTGGCGATTACCGGTGTGCGACGAGACAAACCCGCGACGGGGAGACATCCGGTTGGCTGACACCCAACCGCGCTGTCAAGGTGATCCAGGTGCAAGCAGGATTTCCCGCAGCGGTCATCCATACGCCGACAAACGGCGCGACGAACGTTGAGCGACGCCCATTGTTTGCCGGCACCGGCACGCCGGGGGCATTGCTTAACATTTTCTCCAGGTCCGAGGAGGACCGCTACCGCAAATATGGCGAAACCCAGGTGGATGCCCAAGGGCGCTGGTCGATGCGCAGCGACGTGCAGCTGGACCTACAGTCGCACGCCATTTCCTGTATTCAGGAGCTCGATGGGCAAGAATCGTTGAAGCCGTCAACCGTCAATTTCACAGTGATCGATGTCATTGACAGGCCTGTGGTTATCAGTCCAGCCGACGAGGGCGACGTCTCCCCCCAGGCGGTGATTCGAGGAACGGCAATGCCAGGCGCGACGATCCGCTTAGCCACAAGGGGCGATAGCAGCATTTTGTGGGGCAGTGGTATCGCTGATGATCAAGGGCATTGGGTGATTGTGACGAGGCCGTTGCTGTTGGGCTCATTTCAGATGGCGGCAGGAACGGTGCAAACCAGCGGCACAGTCGCCTGGGTGAATTTCAAGTTTACCGTGCGCGATATGTAGGCTGATCCTGCCTTTTTTTGTCGATGGCGACTTACCCAACGGTGGAGAAAATCCAGACAGGCGGTCCGGCATACTGTCAGTTCTGACAGTAGACGACGCCTCATTTGCAGCGCCAAATCCTACCCACGACAGTAACGCCAGCCTGTTCGCAGGGCAACGATGTCACAGGAGTCCAAGCAATGAATGCATCCGATAACCTCCCGGTTCATCAGTTAGCCAAGGCTGTACTGGGCCAGGAGCGCCTGGCTGTGCTTTCAGGCTTGACCCAATACATCGCAGAAAACACCAGCGTCTTCGATTTGATCAAGTTGAAACACGCCCAGCTGCAGGCGCTCGGCTTGAGCCGCGATGAAGCTCAGACGCTGTTGGCCCGCGGCAATGCGCTGGCGGTTTATGTGGCCCGGTTTTTTCGTGAGCAAGCCGCCCTTGGGGCGGCGAACCGGCGCAACGAGAAGGCGCTGGTGGGTTTGCCCACGTACATGAACCTGTTCAATCCGGATATCAAAGGCAGTGCTCCGGCAGGTGCCATCGAAAACCGCGCCTCGACCACGGCCTACCTGGTGGCTTTGCGTGAGTGGGTGAAGTACATCGAGGCCAACGGCCCCCCGACCATACCTTTACCCCTGGCAATGCGTCGACCTGACGTGGACAAGCTGTTGATCAACGAGATGGCGGTCGACCGGCGCCTGTCGCGCCTGGAAATCGTCAATTCGGTACTCGAAGCCCAGATCAAGGCCAAGGAAGACATCCCCGACGTCAAGGCTTTCTTGCGCACTTGTCGTTATCACAACAGCCTGCCTTACGATCACGACTGGGAAAGTATCACCCACGTGGTGCGCACGGCGATCAAGGGCGGATTGCTGGGCGATGTCATCCGCCAGGTCGATTTGGATTACCCCTATTTCAAGAATCCAGGGGCCAAGGGGCAACGGGCCGATGTGGCCCAACAATTGAGCATCGGAATCGGGCCATTGCATTTCTCGCTGTTACTGGAGTCCCCGTATTTCAAGCTCCGTCCCGACCCGACCGGCACGCTCATGAGGGTAAATCCGCGAACCCGGTTGATCGATCCGGCACCGCAGGATCAAGACTTCTACCTGGCCAATTTTGGCCACTTGGCGATGGGGTTGCCCAGCTTGCGCCAACTGAGAATTTTCAGCGAATCAACACGGCTCGATCAGCGAGGGGTCGACGCTTTGCTGGGGCGTGGCGCTTTCACACCTGAACTTTCCGCCAACGCGCCGGCCTTGGGCGACCCAGGCACACCGCAGGCGGGCGTTGATGCAGGCGCCGTTTATGTTCATGGCGGGGAGCTGCCTCAGATTGAGTTGCACCCAGATGGTATTCCCCCAGGCACGTTCATGTTGCATCACGTCGGCGAGACGGATAACCAGGAACGGGTGATGAACCACCGCATGGACCGGATCAACCGCAAGTGCCGGCTGGACCGCATGCTGGGGTTGCCGAGCCATCAGGTCGACCACTTGCTTGTCGCCGCGATGCATGCCGAGTACCGGGGCACGGGCAATGCTGAAATCTGGATCCGTCCCAATACGCTGCGTTGCCTGGGGCTGTTCAAGGAGCTCAGTGCCCGCTATGGCTGCCAGGCCGAGGAGTTCGCGGCCTTCATCGATGTGCTGTCGGTACACGGCCAAGATGGGCAGTTGTCACAATTCGACCGGGTCTACAACCGGCATGCAATGTACGACGAGCCGTTGCTGATCGATGATGGCGAGTTCTCGATTGCGCCGCGAAGCGAGGCCGATGGGCGAACGGTTCACCAGATCTGCAATGCCCTGGACATCAATTTTGAGACCTATCGCTTCCTGGCCATGGTGATTGCCGGGGCGTATGGGCTGAGGACGCAATTGCAGCGCAGCCTGAAAATCCTCTCCAGTTTCTGGCGCTTGACACATTTGGCCCGGCTCGTCGGCATGACGCCTATCGAGGCGACGGCCCTGCTGCAGACCATGAGCGATGGCGAAGGCCTGGTTGCTCTGCTGGCGGGCGAGCCGGTCGTAACGGTCCATGGCGTGGAGGATGGCGCGGATGCTTTGAGCGCCATCCAGGGGTTGGTGGAATGCGCCCCCTGGGCCAAGGACTACGATCTGCCGGTGCTGTGGCTGGTGCGCTATGTCAATCCGGTGCACGTGCCTGCCGTCTGGACCGAAGGCCAGGAGCAGTTTTTGCGGCAATTGCGCAGCCAGGTGTTGGCGGTTCGGGTTTTGGAGGCCACTTTGCTGGAAGAAGGGGCTCCCTCGCGCACTGACGCTCAACCGCCCAGGAACATTGTATGGTTGCGTCTACTTCAAGCTGAAGATCTGGTCGATGGCGAAGGTTTGGTTATCGGTTGGCATGACGAGACCGAGGCACAATACCTGGCACGCACTCGTGAGGCGGTCCGGAAAACAGTGGAGGAGGCCATCGGAAAGCCGCCAGAACCACCAGAACCACCAGAACCACCAGAACCACGAGAACGGCTGCAGGACCTCATCATGACCATCCTGCTGCGCTGCCGGGACGAGCAGCGAACGGTCGTAGAGGAGGGCGTTTCAGTCTTCCTGAAGCTTGATTCATTGCTCTCGACCCAGGTCATGCGTTGGTCGCAAGGGCATGCCTATGACTTCTTGAAGAAGGCGATGGAGCTGTCCAAGCTCCAATCGCCCTTGGCACGACGCCAGCAAGAACCTGAACCATTCTTGAAGATGCTGGCGGAGCTTGAACGACGCGGCGAAATCGCCGTTCGGCTAGGCCTGAGCCCGCAGATGCTCGATACCCTGCTGACGGGCGAGCATTATCAGTGGTTCAGTCTGGAGGGTCGCTACGAGATCACGCTTCAGGCGGTGTATTACCTGGCGCTCTACAGTCGCATCGTCAGTCGTGTCCGCGAGCCCGAAGAGAAAATGCTGGACTACCTGCGTCAGGTCAACGAGCTACCCGACGACATGAGCGAGGACGGGCTGCGTCTGGTCCGCGACGCGGCCGCCGACAAGCTGGCGACGTACCTGGGCTGCGGGATCAAGCATGTGTTGGAATGTGTGCAGCACATCCAGGCGCAGCTGGGTGAGGGCGACTCGCCCATCAAGCCGATCTTGAGCAACCTGGCGCAGCTGGATTTGTTGTTGCGCACGTTGGAGTTGGCCAAGACTGGCATGGACGCTACCGCAGCGTTTTCCATGGGCTCGCTCGATCCGCTGGATAGCGACGCGGCCTTTGCTGCCGCCGCGCGCAATGCGCTGGAAAGCCTGACCCGGTTCAACTCCGCAACCGGCGTGGCGGATTCCGCTGAAGTCGGCCAGAGCGTCACCACCCGGTGTCTGGTGGATAACTGGCGATTGATCGCCAACGTGCCTGAAGAAGTAGCGGAGTTCGAGTGCACCCTGCTCGATTTCTATGGCGAGCCACTCAAAGGCGTCGACGTCTATTGGGCTACTGATCTGGGCGCCATCCTCACCCCTCAAACCCGCACCGATGACCAGGGGCGGGCACGCGCGGAATTACAGTCGGGTGGGCGAATGGGGACGGCTCATGTTTCGTTCAATATTCCATTGCATGAACCGATCTATGGGCCGTCCGTGCTGATCGATTGTGATGAAGACACGTTGAAGGTCAATCCACGAACTCAGTGGCCAGGACCCAGCGACGTTGTGCCTCCGATACTGGCGGGACTACGTGGTGAACAAGAGCTGAGGGTGCGGATGTACGATAACTATGGAAATCCTGGGGCATTGCGCAAAGTCGAGTGGTTTACGACGCTTGGTCAGATCCGGCCCAACGAATCGTACACGGACAAAGACGGTTGGAGCCGCGTGTGGGTGTCCAGCCAGCAAGCCGGCAGCGCAACTATCAAGGTGACAAAAGAGAACAGCGAGGGGTTCGATTTCAACTACAAACCCGAATTTGTCGACAAGCCGCGCATTCTTGACACCCCATACGCCATCAGCGTGGCGCGGGTGGGGCAACCGTTGATCCTACATTGCCTGGTAGTGGGGCTCGGCGGTGAACCGGTCGAGGGGCAAGAGGTGTCGTGGTGGACCAGCTTGGATCCAGAGAACAAGATCGCGCAGCCGAGCGATGGGCAGGGCATCTCGCAATTCACGCTCGACGCCCCTCCAGCAGGCCAAATGACTGTCTTCGCCCAATTGGAAAACGGCCCTCAGGTCGAACTGCCGGTTTGGGTGGCCAGTACGGCGGTTATCCAACGACATTCCGTGGACAAGCAACATTCTGTGAAGGGCGGCAAGCCAAGGCTGCTCTGGGTCGATGTAACAGAACCGGGCGAGGGTTCGCCGCGACCGTTGGCCAATTATCCGGTGCAATGGACCTTGGTGCCCGCCTCGCCGAAAGGCAAGGTCCTGGAGACTGTTGACATCCCGACCGATCCCCAGGGGCGGTCTGGTTATCTGTTCAATCCGCTGGTGGAGGGAGACTTCAGCTTGACCGCTCGGTTGGCCTTCGATAACGCACAATCCCACGAATTCAAGTTGTCCGTGCTCAGTGCTTTTATATGGAAGGTCGATTTGGTGCCTCTGGAGGGCAGTGAGGAACCTGTACCCATCATTCCTGGTTCTGGCGAGCTGAACCTGTTCAGAAATGCCCGTTACCGCCTCGAAATCAGCGCTGACGATCCAGAAACACTGGCCGGCAGCGAAGGGGCCATAGGGTGGAGCTCCAACTACACCACCCAGGCCCTGGCCATGACATTCACCCCGCCGTTGGCTACACGCATCACCTTCGAGCAAGACCAGCCCGTGATCGTGGAAATCGTCACCGGCGATGTGCGCAATGGCCGTTTCCAGTTGAGCCTGGTCTGCGATCGCTTGACCGAAGCATTGGTACTCAACGGCACTTTGAGCAGACGCCCCTGACGGACTGCCTCTTGACGACAGCTGACCCGAAAACATCGGCCGGCCACCACCCAGCGACAAGGAGCGGATCCAATGGAATTACTCCAGATCAACGAACTGACAGAGCGCTACACCGCGGCGATGCTGGAGGCTGTTTTAGGCCAGCTAATCTGGCAGGGCGATGTCCCGCTGGCGAGTCCCGATGACCTGAGCGAGTACCTGATGCTCGATACCCAGGACAGCGCGCAGTTGGAGGCGACGTGGATATCGGCGGATGTGCGGTGCCTGCAGCAACATATCCAGTCGGTCTACAGCGGAATGGAGCCAGGTTACGAAGACATTCATTTCGAGCCGGAGGATGTTCAGTATTGGTATCAGATCTTGAGCCACTACAGCACTTGGTCGGCCAACGTGATCCTCAAGGACCAGGCGGAAAATTATATTGTCCCGTCACTGCGCCTGAAAAAGACCGTCCTGTTCCGGGCATTGGAAAACAGCTTGAATCAAATGCGCCTGATCACAGACTCGGTGCAGCGGGCGTTAATGGAATACACCCAGGCCTTCCAGCGCATCTGCGACCTGGATGTGGTCGCCGGCTATGTCGACGGCGCCGATAGCCAGAAGGCGCGTTATTGCTTGATCGGACAGGAGCGCACGCCACCGTACAGCTACTACTGGCGTCCTGTCAGGGTCTATATCGATAACAGCAGCAAGGTAATCAACCCGGCAGCGTGGGGCGAATGGCAGCAGATCGACATTGCGACTTCGGACAAGGTGGTGGACATCCGCCCGGTGTATTGGCGCGGACGCCTGGCGTTGGTCTGGTGTGAGTGGCGGGAGCGCCAGCTCGACAGCGATGGCAGGGTGCAGATTCCCTGGTCACTGGAAATCAAGGTGGCCTACAGTTTCCTGAACGGCCAGTGGTCGGCCCCTGTGTCCTTGCACCAGCGGACCTGCGAGCACGACGTTTCCAACGGTCGCCTGGTCGCGGTGTCGCTGGGGGATGGCGACCCAAAGGACGACTTGCTGGCGGTCTGTTATACGAACCGCCATTCGCTGGATGGGGCGGCTACGTTCCACGAAATTGAGATTCATGAAACCCGCGATGCGATGTTTCGCAAGGTCGCCGATGATACGGCCACCTTGCTGAAAATGACGTTCGCCCGCTTCCAGGCCCGCAACCGTCTGCAACAGAAAGTGGTGCCGGATGATTATTCGAAAGTCACGATTGAAGCCTTAGTGGATGAAGCGGGTTCCATCACGGATGAGCTTTTCCTGGATGCCATCCATACCCGTGAATATGTTGGCAGCCGACTCTTTGACGTACTCAGGGTTCGTGGGCGTTGCGATGCCGTGGAGGAAACTGGCCGGACGCTCGGACGGGTTTCGGTCAGTTGGGTTGCCGGGCCGCACCAGGTAAAAATCGTCGATGCGGGGGAGCGACGGCTGCGTATCACCATGACTACGGACGAACAGCCTGCGCAGGTCCATAAGCTGCAGCTGAAATTGGCTCTGGACGATGTTGAAGGCGAAAGCCTAGACATTCATACGTTCCAGGCGGGCGACTTCACGCCCGTCACGGGAAGCAGGGGCTACGTTGCCGAGGCAGTCGCCGAGCTGAATTCCGTTGCACTGGGTTTGCTGCTGGGAAGAACGATGAGCGAAGTGCAAGCCGGCGCAGGTTTCACCATGACCGGCGTCGGCGGCGCTGCGCTGAACGAGCAGAATCAGGTAGTGCCGAAGATTGCCTATGGTTCGGTAACGTTCATTCTCAGCTACGAGACCAGGAACGCTGACGACCCGAAGAACTGGGTTTCAACCGGCGTGCTGAATGGTCAATACGCGACCCCCTGGTTGACGTATCGTCGCGCCGTTTCGAACCGAGACGATGTGCAAAGCTTTCCCGTCGACAGACCGCTTGTTTTCAAGTTTGGTCAGCACGGGGGGCAGGGATATGGACGTAACACGTTCAACGTACTGCTCAATGAGGAGTCGCTGCTCTACACAACAGTGTCCATCGATAAAAGTGACCCCAAGGGTTCGCAATTCCTGCACTTCGACAAGCTTGACCAAACGCTCAAGTATGTGCGGGTGAACTCGACCTTCGGCCCGGTGTTGAGTAGCCGCGCGACTATTTCCGTGGATGCCTTGCTGGCTTGGGAAACCCAGCACATCGAGGAGTCACCCATGCCGGATGGCAAGGTGGAGAAAAACGGGCCATTTGACGGTTGCAACGGCTTGTACTTTTGGGAGATGTTCTTTCACACCCCCGACCTGGTAGGGACGCGCCTGACCGCGGAAGGGCGCTATCGCGAAGCCCAGGGCTGGTACGAATACATCTTCCATCCGCTGGCGCGGGAGGTCCCGGAATCGTCGCCCAGAGACGACTCCAGGGACATTGCCGCACCTGCCTATTGGCGCTGCCGCCCGTTGTGGAATGACCTCGATCCGTCGTACGAAACCGAAGCGCCGACCGACCCGGACGCTATTGGTTATTCCGCGCCCATCCACATGCGCATCGCCCTGTTCCTGCGTTACGTGGAGAACCTGATCGCCTGGGGCGACAGCCAATACCGACGCCTGGACTACGACAGCATGATCGCTGCCAGGCTCAATTACAGCCGTGCGTTGTCGTTGATGGGCCAGGAGCCCAGCATTCAGACCATATCCACATGGGAACCGACGACCCTCAAAGAGCTCCTGAAAAAAGTCAGCGGACGCGATGCGCTCAAAGCGTTTGAAGCGAACTTCCCCATTGATTTGGCTGATGTCCCCGTCGGCATGACGGCCACCCCTCGTTTCGAACTGCTGGGCGCGGATCCGTTCCGGCCAGGTCTCAACCAGCGGCCCGATGCGTTGCGCGCGTTGCTCTCGACGCGGCTGGGCAACTTGCGCCAGAACCGCTCGATCGAGGGCCAGCCATTGGCGATTCCGTTATTCAGCCCGCCCATGGACCCCATGGACCTCTTGCGTGCCCAGGGTAATTCCGAATCGGGTGAGGGGCGCAATCCGGGTGGGCAAGTGCAAGTGGTGCCATACAAGTGGCAGACGGTGCACAACCTCGCCTTGCAGGGCACTGAGTTCCTGATTCAACAGGAAGACCAGGTGCGGTCATGGCTGGAGCAACGTGACCGGGGTGAGCTGGAAGAACTGCAACAAAGCCATATGATTGAAATGGTCGATTACGCCAGGACCGTCCATGAGGCGACGATTGCCCAATTGGAGGCGACGGCGGCTTCCTTGAGGCAGAGTGAAAACATGCTCAAGGGCCGTGTGCAATATTATCAAGGGCTGATCGAGGAAGGTGTGTCCCCGGCCGAGTATAGGGTGCTGCAGACGAGTCGGGACGCCAGGGCCCTCGGGCTGGGCTCAGGTGTATTGAGAGCGGTGAGTGCGGCCCTGGATACAATTCCCAACATTTATGGGGTCGCCAATGGCGGTGCGCGTTTTGGCGCCGTTCCCCAGGCTGCCGCCGAAATCATACAGGTGGCAGCCGATTTCATGATGCGCGAAGCCGACGAGACCAGTGTGAACGAGCAGTATCGTCGGCGTGGCGAAGAATGGGCGTTCATGCTCGATCAGTCGAACGCCGACGCAAGGGTTCTGCGAGAGCAGATCGTGGCACAAGAGCACGCGATCGAGGCCGCCCGGGCCAGCCTGCTACAGACTGAAGCGGCCAACATCCAGGCCATGGCCGTGTATGCGTTCTATAAAAATCGCACGACGGGGCGGGAGTTGAGCAACTGGGTGGTCGGCCAGCTGAAGACGCTTATCTACCAGGTGTATGACGTAGTCGCCGGGCTGTGCCTGTGTGCCGAAACCTGTTGGCAATATGAAATGGGTGATTTCAAGTCACGGTTCATTCGTCCTGATGTGTGGATGGACACTTACCACGGGCTCACCACCGGCTATTCCTTGAAGTTGGATTTGCTCAGGATGGCCGCCGCCCGTATCAAACGTGATGAACACAGGCTTGAGCTGGTCAAGACGATCTCCTTGCGTTCGCGGTTGGGCGATAACTGGAAAGACAAGATCACCGATGAGGGTGAGCTGCCCTTTTCGTTGGATGAACGGATGTTCAACGAAGATTACCCAGGCCACTACTGCCGCCAGGTCAAGCGACTGTCGCTGACCTTCCCCGGCTTGTTGGGCCCTTATGAAAACGTCCGGGCGGTGCTGGTGCAAACGAGCAGCGCCACGATCGTGGAGCCGAATATCGACACGGTCAAATACCTGCACGGCTCCAGCGAGGTGCCTCCCAGTGACGGCTCGCTGGTAGTGAACCTTCGGCCATACCAACAAGCGGCTTTCTCGGTTGGGCTGGACGACAGTGGCGTGGTTGGCTTTCCTGACGATGACCGCTACCAGCGTTTCGAAGGCACCGGGGCTCATGCCTCCTACCAGTTGACGTTTCCCAGGTACTCGTCAGGTGCGCAACGAAAGCTGCTGGGTTCTCTGACGGACATCATCCTGACGCTGACCTATCGCGCCAAGGATGGCGGCCCCTCATTCGCCGCACTGGTGGAGGCGGAGCTTGTTCCCGACCCTAAAATGACTGCGACGCCCGACAAGGCACCGCTTGCGATTCGCTGAAGGATGACGCAGCCATGAACAGCAAAGAGCTTCGCTACGAAGAAAACTTTATCCACAACGGTGACTTTCTAACGGGTTTGCAGGGCTGGACCCCTGTTGGAGGTGTCGTCAGATCGGTAGATGATTGGAACGGCACCCCAACAGCCAACATGCACGCTTATAACGAAGGGGCCGCGAGCCAAACTATCGACTTGGCGGCGTACCCGCGCCCTCATGATGAAAAAGCGGTTTATGAACTGGAGTTTTATTACGAGGCATACGGCCGCGGGGGCGCCACGTTGCGAATTGAGACGGCGCATCAAGAGCAAAATTGGCCTCTTGTCCCATCGCTCAAGACCGAGTCTGAACGACCAGTTGACCCAAATAAGCCAAGGGCCATCTCTCTGGTGCGGTACACGCGTTGCCTCGATCTTATTGACGCTTCAGACGATAACGTTACGGTGACTTTCATCAGCAAGGCGGATGTCGGCGCTAACGAACACGGTGTGCGGGTTGCCTTCGTGCGAGTGGAGTTGCTGCTTGAGGACCTGCGGCTGAAAAGCCTGACTATCGACGATGAGCCTCAGTCCCTTGAGGAGCCATTGCGCCTTTGTTTTGGTGCATTGGGCGACAAATCTCATCGGCTCCTGTTGGCGCCGGCAGATGACAGCGTTTGGCGGCAAACTCAGGCGGGGTTGTGGTTGGAGGAGGACACAACGGCCCTTCTCAGCGCTTCACCGCCCTGGGAGCACGAGCAACTGATCGAGGATGCATGGGCCATCAGTTGCCGTGTTCCCGCCGACGACGAGCAGGAATATCCGCACCCCGTGCAGGTTCGCAGTCAGTACACGGCTGCTCCCTATGATCTAACCGCGAGGTCTGGTCATTTCCGGCTAGAACTGGCGGTGGTGCAAGACGTCGCCTATTACCCTGTGGTCGCGCTTAAGCAGAGTGTGACGATGCGTGTCAAGGTGCAGTCCCACTACACCGAAACCGCTCTGCCCAATCGGGAAGTGACCTGGGCCGTGACGTCCAAAAATGCGTCGGCTGCGCCCGTGCTGTTCACGCAGCGTTCCGATGAAAATGGCGAGTCGACTTATACCTATACACCCACAGTCGCAGATATTTACCAGGTCACGGCTTCTGTAGACAGTCATTATAGAAAGGATGACGCCAAGCACGTATTCCAGGTACGTGCCCTGGCAGCAGACCCTTGGGCGACAGCGAAGTTTTCGCTGGAAAACACCACCACTCCCTTTTTATGGGGAGCGCAGCCGGCCTATCCCTGCCGTGGCGGCAGCCATCGAGCAAGCGTCACTTTCCCGGCCGGCCATGCCCTGGCGGGGACGGATCTGATGTTGAGATGGGAGACCATCGACGGTGATACACCGGGTGGGCTAGGCGTGACGTTCAGCCCAGAGCTGGACGACATGACCGCCATTGATGCCGCGGGTCTGACCTGGAGCATGAATTACGAAGATAACAAGGACGCCAATTTTAATCTCGTCATCCGCTGCTCGAAGCTGTTGGAGGACTCTCCTGCGCAGCGGATGGAGTTGGCGCATAACTGGCTAGACATCGTTGCTGATCGGCAAGCGCCGAAATTTCCTTTCGTGGACGAGGGTGTTCGTCTTCATTTAGAGGTTCAAGTCTCGTCGCAGGTTGAAAGCGTCCAGGTAGGTCGGGGTATCGATGTTGAATGGCGACTCGACGACGGGGCGCCGGATTCAACGGGGACGGGAGACGGAGGGTGGTCTGGCCATCTGTTTGATTTGGATGAGGCACGAACCCTTAAGATCGTTGCCAGTGTGGAAAGCCGTTACGAAGGCAAACGCGTCGAGAAAGAATTCGACGTTATGGTCGATGCTGGTCATCCATGGCAGTCATTGGTCAATATCACCCTGGATGAAAACCCAGTTCCGTCTAGAAGGCTGGCTTTTTTCCTTGACGGTGGGACCTCGGTACTGCGGGTTGACCCCGCGGACGATAGATTTCTGAATGAAAAAGTATCGTTGGAGGTGGGCGACGGAGAGTCGCCTATTGAAGCAACTCCGAACTTCGGGGCGGAACAAGAAATGACCGTAGCAGGCGTGACATGGGACATCAGTCCGATCGCCACTACGAGTACCAGGTTTCCCTTGTATATAGGCAATGAAACACTGGGGCCTTTGGAGTTTGATGGGTTGTTGCTCTCTACAACCCTGGAAGAAGAAGGGGAGCTGACGTTTGACGGCAGAAAGATCCTCGCAGCCGACAAGATTTATCCCAGCATCGGCGGTACGCATACGTTGCGTTTTGTACCCAAGGCCAGCAGCCCTTTGATCTTGCTTGACGTCGCAGCGCAATGGGCACCAGATGCCCTTGGCATCGGGCTGGATCCTCCGGCGAGCGAGCCAAACGAACTGCCGTCCAGTGGGTTCGAATGGAAGCTCACCGCCCCTCAAACGGGAACGGCCGAAGAAACCGGGCTATCGCTGAGCTTTCCACAAATAGACCTGACCTACCCACCTGTAAGCCTGAACCTGGGGCACCATCGATTTGAAATCAGCGGGACGGGACCCGATGCTGACCTTTGGGTGGGAGAGTCTGTGCTTTTGGAAATCGAAGTCCTGTCCCATTACACCAAGGCGCCATTGAACAATGTTGACGTGACGTTTAGGCAGGCAAGCGGCTCGGAAACGCGACCCACGGGAAGCGATGGCAAGGCGAAGTTTTGGTTCGAGGGCAAAACATCTGGGAGGGCGCTTGTCCTCGCTGAGGTTCCAAGCGCCTATTACGATCCCGCGGATTATCCATCCCATGAGTTCGTCATCCAAGTGTATGGACGCTAGTGGGCTGGCCTTGAACGCGAACCCACAGCGCCCCAAATGATGTTCAACCCAGCTGACATGAAGGAGCTTCTCATGCTCAACGATAAGGATTCAGTCCGCGCCACTCTGCTGATCGACGAGGTACGCGAGGCCACGTTTGATCCGGTCTTGGGTGAACACGTTCTTCTGGCGCTCAAGGTTGTGTCCCCCGACCGCGCGGCCGCTACTGGGGTAGCCGTCACGTTCGTGATTGAGCGAGGGGAAGAAGTATCGGTCATAACGGATGCCGACGGTTGGGCAAGCTACACCTACACCGCCGACGCCCTTGGCGAGGTGGCCGTGAGTGCAAAGTTGACCGGGTTCGACGAGCCAGTTCATACATTCCCCCTCAAGGTATTGGCAGCGGGTTTCTGGGACGGCGCAATGTTCCAGTTCGGTACGTCCGCGCCAGTGGTCTGGGGCACGGAAGCGGCTTTCCCTCGGACGTCTGGAAGTCACACCGTCTGGTTCAAAACCGAATCGGCCCCCTTGCTCGGCCGCCAGTTTTGCCTTGGGTTGACCGGCTATTCTTCTGCCACTGAGCTGGGGCTGACTGTGGTGCCGCCCTTGGGCGAATATCGAGCGCTTCCTACCAATGGCGAGCTAAGGTGGGATTTCAGCTATACCGGCTCGAAGGGCGGCGCCTATGGATTGAAATTGGCGTCTCCGTTGATACTCAAACACTCACCCATGAACGTAATGTCGCTAGCACCTGAAGGGAGTCGAATCGAGGGCGAAGAGTGAGGCGCCAATGAATGTCATTGGAGCAGACCTGGGTCAGCGGCCGAGCGATACGACCTGTTATCTGATCGCTTACAAATCCCCCGCCTTCTTCCACCCCAGATACAACGTCACCAGCTCGGCCCCCAACTCCCCGGGCCGGGCTTGCAATACCACGATCCCATGGGCGCTCAGCCGTTCATGCAGCGTGGCCCGCGCATTCAAATAATCCACTGTTCCACAATACGCCAACGCTTCCGGCAAGGTCTGCACCGG
Organism: Pseudomonas sp. SWRI154; assembly: GCF_014268645.1. Classification (NCBI taxonomy): domain Bacteria; kingdom Pseudomonadati; phylum Pseudomonadota; class Gammaproteobacteria; order Pseudomonadales; family Pseudomonadaceae; genus Pseudomonas; species Pseudomonas sp. SWRI154. The sequence goes on along the minus strand of NZ_JABWQW010000011.1, from coordinate 112,120 downwards.
CGCCTGGCGCAACCGGTCCAGCGCCTCTTCCCGCAGGCTGGCGACCAGCACGCGATGGCGCTGGCCCAGTCGTTTGACCGCGGTCAGCAGTTCTTCGTCGTCTTCATCCCGCAGGTTGGTCACCAACACCACCAAGGCCCGGCGTTTCTGCCGGGCCAGCAGTTGCGTGACGGCGGCCTGGTAGTCGGCGGGGTGTTGGCTGCTGTCGAGGTCGTAGACGGTGTTGAGCAATACATTGAGTTGGCCGGTGCCTTTGACCGGCGCGAGATAGCGCGGCTGTTCGCTGGCAAAGGTGCTCAGGCCCACGGCATCGCCCTGGCGCAGCGCGGTGTAGCTGAGCAGCAGGCAGGCGTTGAGGGCGTGATCGAAATGCGCCAGCTCGCCGTCCTGGCTGCGCATGCGCCGGCCGCAGTCGAGCATGAATATGATCTGCTGGTCGCGTTCGTCTTCGTACTCTCGGGCAATGGGCGTGCGGTGGCGTGCGGTGGCTTTCCAGTCGATCTGGCGCAGGCTGTCGCCTTCACGAAATTCCCGTAGCTGATGGAATTCCTGGCCCTGTCCGCGACGTTGGCGCTGGCGGATGCCGAGTTGGCTGAGCCAGTTGTCCACGGCCAATAGTTGGCCGTCGTAGAGCCGGGCGAAATCCGGGTAGACGCGGGTGTCGTCAAGCGCTTCGATCAGGCGTTTGTCGCTCCACAGGCCCAGCGGGCTGGGGAGGTTGATTTCGCAGTGCTCGAAGGCGAAGTGACCGCGCTTGAGCGGACGCACGCGGTAGCCGAGTTGGGTGAGCTGGCCCGGTTGTAGCTCAGCTGACAGCGGCAGGTGTTCGAAGCTGAGGCCGTCGGGCACGTGATCGAAAATCACCGTTTGCAGCGGCTGGGTAAAGTCGTGGCTGATCGCCAGGCGCACTTCGCTCCAGCGGCCCAGCGCCAGGCTGCCAGGCATCTGCCGTTGTACGCGTGGCGAGGGCAAGCGTCGCAGCCGCACCGCGTCGAGTATCGCCAAGGCCAGCAACGCCAGCAACAAGCCCCAATTGATCGACAGCAGGGTGACGGGCAGCGCGACGCCCAACGCCCGTAGGGTGCCCAGCACGATGCCGACGGCCAGCAAAACAGCGAGCCAGGTCAGCAGCAGGCGCGAGGGTTTCATCGCAATATCTCGGTTGCGCAAATCCCCGTGGCGAGGGAGCTTGCTCCCGCTGGAGGCGTAGCCTCCCCTTGCGGTGTGTCAGTCAAACCCAGGGGGCTGCTGCACAGCCCAGCGGGAGCAAGCTCCCTCGCCACAAAAGGCGCGTTGGTCAGGGTAAGCCTCATCACAACCGTGGCGCCGGCACTTGGTCGAGCAGTTGCCCCAGCACCTGGTCCACCGTCAGCCCTTCGATGTCCAGCTCCGGCGCCAGCCGAACGCGGTGACGCAGCACGGCCAGGGCGCAGCCCTTGATGTCGTCTGGCACCACGAATTCACCCCCACGCAACAACGCCCGGGCGCGGGCGCAACGCACCAGTGCGATCGAGGCGCGAGGCCCTGCGCCGAGCGTCAGGCCTGGCCAGGTGCGGGTGGCGCGGGCCAGGCGCACGGCGTAGTCGAGCACTTGGTCGTCCATCGGCAGGTCGCTGGCGATGCGTTGCAGCGCTTGCACGTCCTTGGCCTGCAACACCGTGCGCAACGGTTGCACGTCGAGCATGTCGGCGCGGGTCGAGCGACTGACCTGGCGCACCATGTTCAATTCCTGGTCGGCGTCGGGGTAATCCATGCGCACCTTGAGCATGAAGCGGTCGAGCTCCGCCTCCGGCAGCGGGTAGGTGCCTTCCTGTTCGATGGGGTTCTGGGTGGCGAGCACCATGAACGGCTGGCTGATGGGCAGGGCCCGGCCTTCGAGGGTGACCTGGCGTTCCTGCATGGCTTCGAGCAGCGCGGCCTGGGTCTTGGCCGGCGCGCGGTTGATCTCATCGGCCAGCAACAGGTTGGTGAACACCGGCCCCTTGCGCAACTTGAACTGCTCGGTCTGCAAGTCATACACCGCGTGGCCGGTGACGTCGCTGGGCATCAGGTCCGGGGTGAACTGGATGCGCGCGAACTCGCCGCCAAAACAGCGAGCCAGGGCCCGCACCAGCAAGGTCTTGCCCAGGCCGGGAACGCCTTCGAGCAGGACATGACCTCCGGCGATCAGCGCCGTGAGCACATCGTCGATCACCGCGGCCTGGCCGACCACCGCCTTGTGCAATTCGGTGCGGATGGCCTGGGCCAACTGACTGGCACGCTGGCGCTGTTGGGCGGCGTGGGTCTGGCCGCCGGCAGGTTCGTTCTGTTCAGTCGTCAATTCTTACGTTCTCCTAACGGTTAAACCCTATTACCCATGATCTAACGCTTTCATCCTTCGGTGCCGGACGGTGACAACTGCATCGCCGGCACACCTTAGCCCATTTGCAAATGCAGGTTTGGAAAGATCAACCCGGCGAAGCGTGCCGGCAAGCCCGCTTCCACCGTGCGGGATCTGGGGGTGCCGCTGACCACGATCCCCGCTTCGATCAGGCGCCCCAGTTCTTCCGTTGCCAGCCGGTCCTTCAAGCCTGTGAACACCTTGAACTCCGCACGCGGCATCGCCCCTTGGGTGAGTAGCGCCAGCACGGCAGCAGCACTGGTGGGCCGGATGCCGGCACGGCGAAGCTCGGGATCCGTTGAGAACACATGAACAACCTGCTCGCGCAACCTGGCTGGGTTTAGCGAGGTGGTCATGTATTCAATCTGGTCGTGGCAGACATCGAGCATGAACTCGATGAAATTGAAGTAATGACGCTGTGAAAGTTGGCCGCGCCCGTCGTAATCACCTTCACGAGGGCGATCAGCCAAGGCCAGGAAGCGATAGTAGTCTCCTTGCCTGCGAGCCAGTCCGCGAGACAGTGACCAGAGGAAAGGTTTTAGCCCGAGGTGAACCAGTTGCAGGTGGGTGAGCATCCGAATCACTCGCCCATTGCCGTCCAGGAAGGGGTGAACAAGCGCCACCCGGTGATGGCCGGCCAGGGCTGCGATCAATTGGCGCCGCGGATCCCTGATTTGTCCGTAGTGCAACTGCAGATGCTCGAGCATGGGCAATACAACGGCCGCCGCTGGAGCGACATGCGCGCCGACCTGGACCTGTTCATTCTCTTCGGCCCGCAGCCTGCCGGGCTCCATCATGCGCCCATCGCCCAGGGTCAGTTCCTGCGCGCAAGCGTCCTTGAACAGTCGACGATGGATGGCCGCGATCAACTTGGGATCGAACACGGCAGAGAAACTGTCCGTTGGCCGCATGCGAAGCAGTCGCTCCATCACCTCCTGCTGCGTCATGTGTTGCACGGCCAGCTCTTTGAGTTCCTTTCTTTGCCGTTTCGGAGTCGTGCGAGCAGCCTGCAGGTCGGCAATCTCGGTGCGATGCCCTTCGATCAGGTTCGAATAGTAGGTATTGGTGATGCGCAACAGGCCCGCCAATTGCCTGGATGTCTCATCGGCCAGCCGTCCGGCAAGAAATTCTGCCTTGCGTGGCAACTGATCTGCGGCCCGAATGATCGAGTCGGGCAGATTTTCTGGCAGTACGGGGTCAAGGTACGTTTTCGAGGTGATCATCGTTTTGTTTCCAGCGAACACAAACGGCTATTTTTTGGGTAATGCCTGCGGAAATTTTTGCGGAAAATAAAACGGCCTTAATGCCTGTTATTACTGCCTGTAGCGATACCGTACGATAGGTTATCTCCAGTGTTTTTGCGGATTTTTCTGCGGAAAATCTATAACGCATTCCTAAGGGTTTGCAAAAGGGCGACCTGGCGGCAGAACTCGGCGCTGGACAGGCGCTGTTTCGGCCGGGGGCTAAGGGCCTGGCTGATGGTTCGGGTGGGTTGCCGGGTCAGGCGTGCGAGCACTTGCCACTGATCGGACACGACCAGTTGCTCGAAGCCCGGATGAAGCTGGCGAGCCCGACGCAGCACGTCCTGCTGCAAGGTCTGCAGCAGCTGTTGTTGACCGTTATGACGCAGATGGAACGCGGCGCTGGCTTGCAGGTGTTCTTGCAGTTGGCGGCGCGCCTTGGGCGCCGGTTGTTGCAGCGGACCATGGCGCACCGCCGAACGCCAGAACCACAGGGCAACCAGGGCCAGCAGCGCCACCAAGGCCTGGGGGAAATAGCGCAGCAGCAAGGTCAGCAGATTGTCATGGTCGGTATTGAACAGCAGCGTGACGTCCGTGTCGGCGCTCAGGTACCAGAGCAGCCAGGCGTTGTCGTATTGGTCGATCTGGTCGTTCTTCCACAGCTCGGCGTCGGTGAGCACGGTGATCGTGCCTTGGCCGTGGTTCAGTTGCATCAAGTGGGTCGCCTGCGCACTGTTGGCCCAGGCCTGGACAAGGTTCAGCGGGTCTTCAAGGTGGAAGTCGGTGTCGAAGCCGAGATAGGCCGGCGCCTCTTCGTCCTCCAGGTACAGCTTGGTCAGTTTCGGATAGGGGTCCTTGATGAGCTCGGGATCGGGCTCCTTGAGGTCCTTGCTCAGCAACTGGCGCAGGCGCACGCGGTCCAGCAGTAGATCGCCGCTGCTGCCGGTGCTGTCATCCCATATCGCTTCGGCTACAAACAGCAAACGCCCTCCGGCGCGGGTCCAATTCATCAACTGGTCGACGTCCCGTGGGGTCATGTTGCTGCGTTCGCCCAGCAGCAACAGGCTGCGCTGGTGCGGCTCCAGGGTCGGCAGGACGTCCAGGCTGTTGGCATGCTCGACGTTGATGCCCTGCTTGCGCAAGAAGTGTTCGGCGGCCAGGTAGGGATTGGCCTGAGCCTCGGGGGAGGGGCCATGCTCGATGACTTCCTGATAAGGCACGGCCTTGAGGTACAGGTAAATGGCCAAGGCACCGGTCAACGCGGCGACCCCGACCCCGATCAGCAACCCTGTGCGCCGGCTCATCGGGACGCCCCCGGGCCGAACAGCTGACGCCATCCATCGCACAGTTCCTGTTGCAGATGGGGCGGCGGGGCACGGTGTCCATAGGCAATGTCCTGCCAGTGCAGCGTCAGGTTCTTGCTGAAGGCCAACAGGTGCTCGTGCTGGAGCTGTTCGACACGTTGCAACACTTGGCCTTCGGTATCGGCGGGTTTCAGAGGAACGTCGAATTCATGATGCAAACGGCTGAGCAATGCTCGATACAGCAAGCCCAGCGCCTCTCGGGGAGCACCGGACCATAGCTGCTCGGCACTGGCCGCGACATCGTCCGGCAGGCTTTCCTCACGAATATCCAGGCCGAACATTCGGGCGGGCGTGGGCCGCTCTGCGCCCAGGCGCTTCGTCGGGCGCAGGTTCACCAGGGCCTTGAGTCGCTCGCGGTAATGCCAGCCCAGCCAGGCGACCGCGCCCACCAGCGCGGCCCAGAGCACTACTTGGATCAGCGTGGCGATGGTGTCGAAGCGTTTGGCGCTCCATTCGAACATCGACCTGAGCCAGCCCGGGGCTTCGCCAGCCTCGGCTGATTCGCTGGTTTGCTCTTCACCGAAACGATAACGGGTGACTGTTTCCGGATTCTTGAAAGGCGGGGCTTCGAGGATCGTCTTGATGCTGTCCCGGGAGGCCTCGCTGGTAAGCGGTTGGTTGAGCAGTCGGGGACTGTCGGGCGCGTTGCGGTCTTCGGCGGCCCAGGCTGGTGGCGCCAGCGGCAGCAGGGTCAATGCCAGCAGTATCAGCATCGGCGCTACGGCGCTCAGGCGCTGGCGCAGTCGGCGGAATACCAATTCGATGTCCCAGGCCTCGAGCATGGTGCGCCGGTTCAGGTAGAGGCTGAAGCCGCAGGCGACGTACACCGGCTCCCAGAGAATCAGCAGCAGCGGATAGAGCAAGTTGATCAGGTGTTCGAGCCATAACCAGTCGTGCTCGGCGACGGCGATCAGCGTCTGCCAATCCCATTCCAGCTCGACCTGCTGCGGTATGAACAAATAGAACAACGCCATCAGGCCGAACCACAGGGCCATTTCCAGGTGCACGCCAATGATGGTCAGCCATTGCGCCGCACCGCCGTTGCGTTGAAGCAACACCCGCAAACGCTGCTCCCGCGCCTCGCCGGCAAGCCCTTCGAGTTGCACGACGGGCATCAGGAAGCTGCGGCTCGGGCTCAGCCGGCGCCAGGTCAGGCTGGCCAGCAATTGGGGCTTGAGCAAGGTCGGCCATTGGCGCAAGGCCTGTTTCAAGGTGGGCGTCTCGCCAAACAGCGCCTTGGACAAGATGTACAAGGGCAGCCGGTCGAAGGCTGGTTTCAGCCACCAGAATATGAACATTACCAGGGACGGCGAATCCCACAGCAACAGTGCCAGCAGCGCATAAACCGGCAGCGTGACAAGCGCCCAACTGGTCATCAATAGCCACCGATGCCGCTGGCTCATCAGCACACCCAGGTCCATGGCTTCCCAAGTGGTGCGTGGACGGATGACGACGGTGGCGTCACTCAGGCGCATGCTGGCCTCGTCCGGCAAACAGCAGGTAACCGGGCACCAGCAGCCACAACAATGCGCCGACGGTGTATTTGGTGGCGGGCGTCACCGCGCTGGAGGACCAGTAGGCCTCGACGAATGCGGCGATCAGCAACAGCAGTATCACGCCGCCGATCATCAGCACGCTTTTGCCCGCGGCGAGCCGCAAGGCTTCACTGCGGGTGAGGCGCCCCGGCGCGATCAACGCCCAGCCCAAATGCAGGCCCGCGGCGCCGGCCAGCACGATGGCGGTGAGTTCGAAGGCGCCGTGGCCGATCACGAAGGACCAGAACGTTGCGCCGGAGCCGATCTGGGTGAGGTGCCCGGCCACCGCCCCGATTGTCAGGCCGTTGAAGAACAGGAAAAACGCGCTGCCCAGGCCAAACAGCAAGCCACTGGCAAAGGTCTGAAAGGCGATGCCGATGTTGTGCATGATGTAATAACCGAACATGGCCCAATCCTCGCTGGCGGCTCGCTCGATCGAGCGTCCCAGGTGCCCCGCCGCCGGATCGTACATGGCGCGCATCCCGCTGATTTCCTCGACGCTCAGGAGGCTATAGACCAGTTCGGGAAACAGATAGACCAGTATCCCGATGCCGATCAGGCTACCCAGGAACATCAGGCCAGCCGCCAGGACGAACCGCCATTGTTCGCGCACCAGTTGGGGGAAACCGGCCAGGATAAAGGCCGACAGGCTGGTCGAGGGGCGGCTGCGATCCCGATAGAGTTGCTGGTGGCCGCGCAGCGCCAGTTGCTGTAACGCATCCACCAGCAGGCTGCTATAACCGCGCGCCTGCGCCAGCGCCAGATGATGGCAGAGCCGACGATAAACGTGGGGGAAGTCGCTGCTCTGGGCGACGCTACGGCTGCGTTCCAACTGGTCGAGCAGCCGGGACAACTGGTCCCATTGCGCCTGGTGGCGACTTTCGAACAGGCTTTGCTTCATATTGGCCCCAGCAGGCCGCGGGCAATGCCGTTGAGTTCGGCCACGGCGCCTGTCGGATGCACGTTGAGCGGCGTGGCGAGGATCGTTGCCAGTTCGGTGACTCGTGCCTCGGACAGTTCTGCCTGGCGCTCGGCGAAACCCAGCACGGCGCGTTGTTCAGCCAGGCCCAGGGCAAAAGGCGACCGTATCGATCGGGCGCAAGGCAGTACGGGGCGTTTGACCGGTTGCTCGCGATAGACCACCAAAGTGCCGGCCGCCAAGTCCCCCAGGCGTTTGAAGGTAGGGTTTTGCAGGCAACAGATTGCCCCGAAGGTGTAGCCCAAGGGCAGCATGTCGACGAAGCGCAGCAGGTTGCGAATCAGCGATGCGGACCAGCCGATCGGCCTGCCGTCGTCCTGCACAACGCGCAACCCCATTATTTGCTTGCCGGGAGAACGGCCTTGGTTCAGTACTTCGAACAGCACCATGTACCACCAGCTGACGACAAACAGCAGGATCGAACCCAGGCCGATCCCCAGTTCACCGAAGAACGCCAGGACGATAAAGAAAAGGCCCAGCACCAGCGCGCGTATGCCCAGGTCGATGGCGAAGGCCAGCGCGCGAGGCATCAGCCCCGCCGGGCGCAGCGGCAGGTCAATGCCTTCGGGCGTTTCTACCTGGTAGCGCGTGTCCAGTGGCGGCGGCAGCGGCGCGTTCCTTTGCAGTGCTGGTGTCTCGGGCATGGGCTACCTGTGATGGACCGGTTCGGACGTTCGATCTCGGCCCAGATGCTAGCAGTCTTCTGGCGGGCACACGATACAGTGTGTGGGTCATTTAATGGCCTGCAACATGATTCAACGACGGCAATGCTGGCGGGCGCCGGGTTCGAACGCCTAGACTTCGCCAGTCCTCAGCTCAGGAACCCGCCGTGACTTCCATCTTCTGGTACGACTACGAAACCACCGGCATCAATCCGCGTTGCGACCGACCCTTGCAGGTGGCGGGGATCCGTACCGATTTCGAACTCAATGAAATCGACGAACCGGTAAACCTCTATTGCCGGCCCAGCGACGACATCCTGCCTCATCCGGCGGCCTGCGCGATTACCGGCATCACCCCGGCATGCCTGGCGGAAAAGGGCTTGAGCGAAGCCGATTTCATGACCCGTGTCCACGCGCAACTGGCTGCTCCCGGAACCTGTGGCGCCGGCTACAACACCTTGCGCTTCGACGATGAGATGACGCGCTACAGCCTGTATCGGAATTTTTTCGACCCGTATGCGCGGGAGTGGCAGGGCGGCAACAGTCGCTGGGACTTGATCGACCTGGTGCGCGCTGCCTACGCGTTGCGACCCGATGGCATTATCTGGCCGCAGGAGGAGGGTCGCGTCACCCTCAAGCTGGAACGCCTGACCGCCGCCAACGGCATCGACCATGGCCAGGCGCATGACGCGCTGTCGGACGTGCGCGCGACGATTGCCCTGGCCCGGTTGATCCGCCAGAAGCAACCACGGCTTTATGACTGGCTGTTCCAGTTGCGCAGTAAACAGAAGGTGCTGGACCAGATCCGCCTGTTGCAGCCGATGGTGCATATATCCGGGCGTTTCTCGGCGGCGCGCAACTACATCGGTGTGGTGCTGCCGCTGGCCTGGCATCCGAAGAACCGCAACGCCTTGATCGTCTGCGACCTGCACCTCGATCCCCAGGGGTTGCTGGACCATGATGCGCAGCTACTGCGTCAACGCCTGTATACCCGTCGCGAAGAACTGCTCGATGGGGAACTCCCGGTACCGCTCAAGCTGATTCATATCAACAAGTGCCCGGTCATCGCACCGTTGACCGTCTTGCGCGCCGAAGACCAGCATCGGTTGCAGCTGGACATGGACGGCTTTCAGGAGCGGGCGCTGCGGCTAAGTGACGCACAGCAGGTCTGGCAAGATAAACTCCAGCACATTTATGGGCAGGAAGACTTCGCTGCCAGCGAAGATCCCGAGCAGCAGTTATACGCAGGCTTCCTGGGTGATCGTGATCGTCGATTATGTGAACAAGTACGCATGGCCGATCCCGCTCAACTGGCGCAAGAGCATTGGCCGTTCGACGACGAACGCCTGCCGGAATTATTGTTTCGATACCGTGCGCGCAACTTCCCGGACACCTTGGATCCGAACGAACAGGAACGCTGGAAACTATTTTGCCAGCAACGTCTGTCGTCCCCTGAATGGGGGGCGCCTAATACCCTGGAAAGTTTTGATGAAGCAATGGCTGAGTGGATGGGGCTCTCCACGCCGTTGCAGCAAGAGATACTCATGCAATGGCAGGGTTATAGCCAACAATTGCGTAAACGTTTAAGCCTTTGAGCGGCCCTGCAGCGCTTGAAGTCAGGACTTGAAAAACGAGGGCATAAAAAAACGCCAGTAATGACTGGCGTTTTCGGGTACGTAAGCGTCGCCCGCAAAGAGCAGCGCTGATCGGCGAGGCTTAGCCCAGCAGGGTTGCCCAGCCTTCAACGACGTCACCGCCCCACTTGGCTTTCCACTCTTTCAGAGTCTTGTGGTTGCCGCCTTTGGTTTCGATGACTTCGCCGTTGTGCGGGTTTTTGTACTGCTTAACTTTGCGAGCGCGTTTGGTGCCGGTGGTTTTTACCGCGCCACGGGGTGCTTTGCTCGACTTGGCTTCTGGGTCCAGCAGGGCAATGATGTCGCGCAGGGACTTGGAGTACTCGCCCATCAGCGTGCGCAGCTTGCCTTCGAATTCCAGTTCTTTTTGCAGTTTGTCGTCTTTAGACAGGTCGGCCAGACGTTGTTGCAGTTCTTCAATTGCTTGTTTTGTGGCGTTGTATTCGGTGATCAGGGACATTTGGACTACCTTATGTAGGACGCTGGTGACAAGGAGACAGTGAGGCAATAGTAATCAGACAGTTTCATCAAGTAAACATTTAAGCCGTGTTTATTTAATTAAATAGTGCAATGCCACAAAAACGAGCATTGCGAATTAATATGTGAGGCGGTCTGTGCATCTGTTCACACAAATAGCCTTCGGCGATGGGGCAGGCTGCACGCCGTTGGCGTCAAGAACGGCTCGGCGCCTCATGGGTACTGCAGTTTTGCGGCGCAATGGCTAGAATGGCCGCCTTTTGCGAAGTTCTGGAGTTTCCTCATGCGCACTTTTCGGCTGGTGATCGCTTGCCCGGACCGCGTCGGCATCGTTGCTAAAGTCAGTAACTTTCTGGCGTCCCATAACGGCTGGATCACTGAAGCAAGCCACCATTCGGACAATCAAAGTGGCTGGTTCTTCATGCGCCACGAGATCCGCGCCGACTCGCTGCCCTTCGGCATCGAAGCGTTTCGCGAGGCGTTTGCCCCGATTGCCGAAGAGTTTTCGATGGACTGGCGTATCACCGATACCGCGCAGAAAAAACGCGTGGTGCTGATGGCCAGCCGTGAGTCCCATTGCCTGGCTGACCTGTTGCACCGCTGGCACAGCGATGAGCTTGATTGCGACATCGCCTGTGTGATTTCCAACCATGACGACTTGCGCAGCATGGTGGAGTGGCACGGCATTCCTTATTACCACGTACCGGTCAATCCGCAGGATAAGCAGCCGGCGTTCGCCGAAGTCTCGCGGCTGGTCAAGCAGCATGATGCCGAGGTGGTGGTGCTGGCGCGCTACATGCAAATCCTGCCGCCGTCGCTGTGCAGCGAATACGCCCATAAGGTCATCAATATCCACCACAGTTTCCTGCCGTCATTCGTCGGTGCCAAGCCCTACCACCAGGCTTCGATGCGCGGTGTGAAGCTGATCGGCGCGACGTGCCACTATGTGACCGAAGAGCTCGACGCCGGCCCGATCATCGAGCAGGACGTGGTGCGTGTCAGCCATAGCGACAGCATCGAAGACATGGTTCGATTCGGTCGTGACGTGGAAAAAATGGTGCTGGCGCGTGGCTTGCGTTATCACTTGGAAGACCGCGTGTTGGTTCACGGCAACAAGACCGTCGTATTCTGATTCAATGCAGAACCCAGTGGCGAGGGAGCTTGCTCCCTCGCCACAATGGTCCATGAGGACTTCGAGGGAGCCATAGCCATGACCGATCCCTTGGACAAAGCCACCGCCAAGGCCCCGCCTACGGTGGGCGAGGGCTGCTTGAGTCGCTACGATCCCGAAGCGTTGGGGCCGGAGGACGGCACGGAGTTTCCCAACGCTGCCCAGCTGTGGGAAACACTGCAAAAGCAGTCGCCGCCAGACGATCCCGAACGCAAGCGTTGAGCGCTCAGGCTTGCCGGGCCCTGATCAGCTTCTTGATCAAGGGGCGTCCGACCATCAGAAAGAACACCGGACCGCCGGCCACCAGATAAAAGTAATAGGTCACTGCTCGCCAGATCAGGATCGCCGCCGCCGCGGTGGATTTGCCCACCATGGGCGCCAGCAACGCCGCTGAGGTCAGCTCTGCCGCCCCGGCGCCGCCTGGTAGCAGGCTGAACTGTCCGGCGCTGAGGGAGAGCATCTGGATGAGAAAACTCCAGGCCCACTGCAAGTCCGCTCCCAGCCCTCTCAATGCCAGGTACAACACGCTGTAGCGCAAGGCCCAGTGCAGGCAAGTCAGGCCGAACACCTGGAAAAGCGTCTGCCGGGGCAATTTCAGGGTGTCGGTAAAAGCCGCCAGGAAATTCAGGATCTTGCGAGCCCAGCGCCGACGGGTCGTGGATTTCACCCTTAAGTGACGCAGCAACCGCGCGCCCAGCAGAATCAGCCGGCGATGATAGCGGGCTACCAGCACGCAGCAGAGAAGCCCGCCGAACAATGAAATCGCGCTCAGGGCGAGCATCCATTCCATGCGCTGGCTGAGATTCTGGAAGAGGGCGTAGAACAGAATGCCCAGCAAGGCGCAGAGGAAGAACAGCAAGTCGCTCAACTGATCCATCGCAAACACCGCGCTGCCATGGGCCGGACGCACGCCGTTGCGCGCCAGCAGCGCCATCAGCGTCAACGGGCCGCCACTGCCACCGGGTGTCGCGCACATGGCGAATTCGGTGGACATCACCACGCCAATGCTCTTGAGCCCACCAATGCGTCCTCGATGTTCACCCAGCAATAAGCGCAGGCGCACCGAGTTCAGGCCCCAGCAGAGCACGATCATGCCGAGCATGATCAGCAACAACGACAGCGGAAAGCGCTGCACGCGTGACCACATCTCGCCGCCGCCCAACAACATCGGAACCAGCAACGCCGTGAGCAGGGCGGCGCCCAGCCATAACAAGCGTTTCATGCGGCGCTGCTGACCCGCAGGCGCTGGGTTGCCAGCCAGCCGGCCTTGGTCATCGGCACGCGGCCATCCTCAAGCAGACGCTCCAGGGTCTGCAGCCAATAGTCGCGGGAAAAGTCGTGGCGCATATCCACCGGGTGCAGCCCCAGCCGAATTACCGGTGCCTGGCGCCAACGCTGTTGGCGCTGATCGCTGATGATTTTCGACAGGCCCCGGCGCCAGGCACTTCGGGCGCTCCAGACCAGGCCGGGGGCATCGACCTTGGTGAAGTCCGGCAAGTGGTAAAGGTGCTGGGTGTCGCTGGTATAACTCAGGGGCAATTGGCGCAAGGCTCGGCGGGTGCCCTCGCTCATCAACCAGGCCGGCGCGACAAAGCCTTCCAGCGGCCATCGATAGCGCTGGAAGAGTTCAACGCCTGCGTGCAGGCGGGTGAGGGCGGCTTCCTCGGACAAGTGGTAGAACTCGCCTTCATGGGTATAGACCCGGCGCATGAACCAGTCCTTGGGATGAACGGCGGGCGGGCCGTCGTCGCAATGGTAGTAACCATGCAGGACCAGTTCGTCGCCGCGTTCGACACGGCTGTCGAGCAAGCGCCTGAAGTCCGGATGATTGTCCAGAGCGCTGGCATGGTGAAAATCCGGCACCACCAGCCAGGTCATCGGCACTTGGCCGAGGGCGTCGACGGCTGCGACGAAGGGCTGGTAGTCGGGCCAGGTCTGCGGCGCGACGTCATGAAGCACCACCAGCAGGCTGGGTGAAGGGTTCATCGCCATGGGGTTCGCCTCAACCATTGGCCAGCAGCGGCATCTCTGCGCCCAGCACGCTGTAATAGTGGCCCAACAGGCTGTTGACCACCGAATCCCAGGCGTAATGACGTTCCACGTGGCGGCGTGCCCTTGCGCCGCGCTGCTGACAGCCCTCGGCGAACAGTTGGCGCACCGCATTGGCCATGGCCTGCGGGTTGTTGGGCGTGCATAACAGGCCGCACTCTTCCTGGACGATTTCGCTGAACGCGCCCGCTGCGACCGCCACCACCGGAATGCCGCTGGCCATGGCTTCGAGGATGACCAGGCCGAACGTCTCCTGGTCGCCGGCATGCAGCAGCGCGTCAGCGCTGGCCATCAGCCGGGCGACTTGCGGCGCCGGGCAGAACTCGTCGATCACGGTGACATTGTCCGGCACCAGGGCTGGCATCGAAGAGCCCACCAGCAACAGGTGATAGCGCTCGCCCAGGCGTTGCATGCACTTGAGCAGCACCGGCAGGTTCTTTTCCTTGGAGCCGCGACCGGCGAAAATCAACAGTCGCGCGTCTTCGGCGATGCCCAGCTCGGCCCGCAGCTCCGGGTCTCGAGCGGCGGGGTTGAAGGTTTGCAGGTCCACACCCAGAGGCTGCACATGGACATTCCTGACGCCCAGCCCGGTCAACTTATCGGCCATGACCTGGCTCGGCGCCAATACCCGGTCGAAGTTGCCGTACAACTTGCTGACATAGGCTTCGATGTTGGGCGTGAACCAGTTCCCCATGCGGTTGCTCACCAGCAGGGGCAGGTCGGAGTGATAGAAACCGATCACGGGGACGTCAAGCTGCCGCCGGGCATCCAGGGCAGCCCAGGCGGTGAGATAGGGGTCGCCGACTTCAATCAGATCCGGTTGCAGATCGCGCAGGACATTACGCCAGGGGGCCAGGCGAAGCGGGAAGCGGTAGCCCTTGCCGAACGGCAGGGGAGGCGCTGGAACCTTGTAGATGCCGTCCTGCTCGCTCAAATGCGCGCCGGGAATCAAGAGGCTGTGGCGTATGCCGGGCCGATTGCCCAGGCGCCGGTGCTTGGCATCCAGATAAGTGCGCACGCCGCCGCTGGCGGGGGCGTAGAACATGGTGATGTCCGCTATATGCACGATGAACGTCCCTCCGGTCTGTGTTCTCCCTTGTTGACCTTTAGTAAGAATAGATGTTCGGTTGGGTTGTGGTGACGTAGCGATACGGCATGAGACCTGGCGAAGTTTTTGTTTCCAGCGCCAGGGTCGTAATGTCCCAGGCATGCTTTTATATAAGCGTGCAATATGGCGTCATATCGCAAACATCACGGGTGACCAAATGCCTGACTCATCGCAACTCATCATCGGGGCCGACCTCGCCGGCCAACCAGTGGCCCAGGCCATGCGTCTGGCGAACCGACATGGCTTGGTGGCGGGTGCCACCGGCACGGGCAAGACCGTCACCTTGCAACGCCTGGCCGAGATGTTCAGCGATGCCGGCGTGGCGGTATTCGCGGCGGACATCAAGGGCGATCTATGTGGCCTTGGTGCCGCCGGCAATCCCCAGGGCAAGATCGCCGAGCGCATCGCTGGCATGCCCTGGCTTGGCCACACGCCCCAGGCCTACCCGGTTACCTTGTGGGATATTCACGGCCAATCCGGTCATCCGTTGCGCACGACCTTGAGTGAAATGGGGCCGTTGCTGCTCGGTAGCCTGCTGGAGCTGACGGACAGCCAGCAATCGGCGTTGTACGCGGCGTTCAAGGTGGCCGACCGTGAGGGGCTATTGCTGCTGGACCTCAAGGATTTGAAGGCGCTGCTCAACCACCTCAAGGACAATCCCGAGTTGCTGGGGGACGATGCGGCCTTGATGACCACCGGCTCCAGCCAGGCCTTGATGCGACGCTTGTCGACACTGGAGCAGCAAGGCGCAGATGCGCTGTTCGGCGAGCCGGCGTTGCAACTCGAAGACATCCTGCAACCGGCCAGTGATGGCCGCGGCCGGATTCATCTGCTGGACGCCAGTCGCCTGGTCCATGAGGCACCCAAGGTCTACGCGACGTTCCTGTTGTGGCTGTTGGCCGAGCTGTTCGAGCAACTGCCCGAGCGCGGCGACGCGGATAAACCCCTGCTGGCGCTGTTTTTCGACGAGGCGCATTTGTTATTTGCCGGTACGCCCAAGGCGTTGCAGGAGCGGCTGGAGCAAGTGGTGCGGCTGATTCGCTCCAAGGGTGTCGGGGTGTATTTCGTGACCCAGTCGCCGGGCGACTTGCCAGACGATGTGCTGGCGCAGTTGGGGTTGCGCATCCAGCACGGCTTGCGGGCGTTTACCGCCAAGGAGCAGAAATCCCTGCGGGCGGTCGCGGACGGTTTTCGACCGAACCCGCAATTCGATGCCTTGTCGGTGCTGACCGAGCTGGGCATCGGCGAGGCCCTGGTGGGCACCTTGCAAGAAAAAGGCACGCCGGAAATGGTCCAGCGCGTGCTGGTGGCGCCGCCGCAGTCGCGCATCGGGCCGCTGACCGAGGCCGAGCGCGCCGCACTGATCGCCGGCTCGGCGTTGCAGGGGCGCTATGACAAACCCATCGACCGCGAGTCTGCCTATGAAGTGCTGATGGGGCGCAAGGGGTTGGAGCCGCAGGCCGAAGCAGCGCCGGGAAAACCGACCGCGCAAGAGCCGAGCTTTACTGAAAAGGCCGGTGAGTTCCTCGGCACCGCGGCCGGCCAGGCGTTGAAATCGGCGATGCGCCAGGCGGCCAACCAACTGGGGCGGCAATTGGTACGTGGGTTGATGGGGTCGTTGCTGGGAGGCAGCAAGCGCCGCTAATCGCGGCGCAAGCTGAGGGACAGGCGCCCAAAGTACTTAGTCCTTGGGTTTGGCGTGCGCCGCCAATCGCTCCAGCGCCGCCCGCAGCTTGGGATCGCTGATGCCTTCGGCCGTGGCCTGGATAGTCGCGGCCGCATCGGTGGACAGGTCCAGCGTATGGCCCTTGACGGCGGCCTGTACGGTGGGCGGCTGAACCTTGAACAGGATCCGCGTCAGGTTGGCGAACTCATCGAAAACCTGCAATTGACGCAGCAGGCGCTTTTGCTGGTAGCGCAAGCGCGTGGCCCAATGGCCGTCGGTGACAATCAGCAGCAAACTGCCTTCGCGCCATGACGCCACGTGGCAATGCTCGCGTGCGGCCGGCTGCAACTGACTGTCCAGCAGCCGTTGCAAGTGGCCCAGGCGCTTGGCGTGGCCGAAGATCGCTTTCAGCGGTTTGGCTTCGCGCAGAAGCACGGCAGGCGCCTTGGCTGGAAGAGGGCGGAAGGCCATGAATGAATACCGCAAGTGACAGAGGCGCCATGGTAGCAGAAAGCATCCGATGCGCTCTTTGCACAGCTGCCAAGCGGCATTTTACCTGCACAATCAATCAGTAACTTCTGCGTTTTGTGGGTTGAAGTTCGCGCAAAAGCCCTTATTTTAGGGAAGCCCCGTCACAGCGCTGTGCCAGCATCGTGGAATAACGCCACTTTCCTCACCATCGTTTCCGGGTAGAATGCTCGTTCGCATGCGGCCATGAGGGCTGCACGGGCGACTCATGGGGCCGCCCTCCATCCCTTTAGTGTGGAAGATCCTGCCGATATGTTTGCGCCTTTGTTAAAGAAACTTTTTGGAAGCAAGAACGAGCGTGAAGTCAAACGCATGCTCAAGACGGTACAGACTGTCAATGCCTTCGAAGAGCAAATGGTGGCCCTTTCGGACGATCAGTTACGCGCCAAGACTGCCGAATTCAAGGACCGCTTCGCCAAGGGCGAGACCCTTGACCAACTCCTGCCCGAAGCCTTTGCGGTCTGCCGCGAAGCCGGCAAGCGGGTCATGGGCATGCGTCACTTCGACGTCCAGTTGATCGGCGGCATGACCTTGCACGAAGGCAAGATCGCCGAAATGCGCACCGGTGAAGGCAAGACCCTCGTGGCCACCTTGGCGGTGTACCTCAACGCATTGTCCGGCAAGGGCGTGCACGTGGTGACGGTCAACGACTACCTGGCCCGCCGCGACGCCAACTGGATGCGCCCGCTCTACGAATTCCTCGGCCTGACCGTTGGCGTGGTCACACCGTTCCAGCCGCCAGAAGAGAAGCGTGCCGCCTACGCCTCGGACATCACCTACGGCACCAACAACGAATTCGGTTTCGACTACCTGCGCGACAACATGGCGTTCAGCATGGATGAAAAATTCCAGCGTGAACTCAACTTTGCCGTGATCGATGAAGTCGACTCCATCCTCATCGACGAAGCCCGTACCCCGCTGATCATTTCCGGTCAGGCCGAGGACAGCTCGAAGCTGTACATCGAGATCAACAAGCTGATCCCGCAGCTCACCTTGCACGTCGAGGAAGTCGAAGGCGAAGTGACCAAGGCCGGGCACTACACCGTCGACGAGAAGACCCGTCAGGTCGAGCTCAACGAAGCCGGTCACCAGTTCGTCGAGGAAATGCTGACCCGCGTCGGCCTGCTGGCCGAAGGCGAGAGCCTGTATTCGGCACACAACCTGGGCCTGCTGACCCACGTCTACGCCGGCCTGCGTGCCCACAAGCTGTTCAATCGCAATGTCGAGTACATCGTGCAGGACGGCCAGGTCGTGCTGGTGGATGAACACACCGGTCGCACCATGCCGGGCCGTCGCTTGTCCGAAGGCTTGCACCAGGCCATCGAAGCCAAGGAAGGCCTGAACATCCAGGCTGAAAGCCAGACCCTGGCCTCGACCACCTTCCAGAACTACTTCCGCCTGTACAACAAGCTGTCCGGCATGACCGGTACCGCTGACACCGAAGCGTTCGAATTCCATCAGATCTACGGCCTGCAAGTGGTGGTGATTCCGCCGAACAAGCCGCTGGCGCGTAAAGACTACAACGACCTGGTGTTCCTGACCGCCGAAGAGAAATACGCGGCGATCATCAATGACATCAAGGAAGGCATGGCCCAGGGCCGTCCGATCCTGGTGGGTACCGCCACCATCGAGACCTCCGAGCACATGTCTGCCCTGCTCGACAAGGAAGGCATCGAGCACAAGGTCCTCAACGCCAAGTTCCACGAGAAGGAAGCCGAGATCATCGCCCAGGCCGGTCGCCCGGGTGCGTTGACCATCGCTACCAACATGGCCGGCCGTGGTACCGACATCCTGCTGGGCGGCAACTGGGAAGTGGAAGTGGCTTCCCTGGAAAACCCGACCCCCGAGCAAATCGCGCAAATCAAGGCCGACTGGCAGAAGCGCCACCAACAGGTGCTCGAATCCGGCGGTTTGCAGGTGATTGCTTCCGAGCGCCACGAATCGCGCCGTATCGACAACCAGTTGCGTGGTCGTGCCGGTCGCCAGGGTGACGCCGGCTCCAGCCGTTTCTACCTGTCGCTGGAAGACAGCCTGATGCGCATATTCGCCTCTGACCGGGTGAAGAATTTCATGAAGGCCTTGGGCATGCAGCCGGGCGAGGCGATCGAACACCGCATGGTGACCAACGCCATCGAGAAGGCGCAGCGCAAGGTTGAAGGCCGTAACTTCGATATCCGCAAGCAATTGCTGGAGTTCGACGACGTCAACAACGAGCAGCGCAAAGTGATCTATCACATGCGCAATAGCCTGCTGGCCGCCGACGACATTGGCGAAACCATCGCCGATTTCCGCCGCGAAGTGCTCGACGCTACCGTCAGTGCGCACATTCCACCGCAATCGTTGCCGGAACAGTGGGACGTCGCGGGCCTGGAAGCCTCCTTGCGCAGCGATTTTGGCGTGTCGTTGCCGATCCAGCAGTGGCTCGATGAAGACGACAAGCTGTACGAAGAAACCCTGCGCGAGAAGTTGCTTGCCGAGCTGATCGTTGCGTACAACGAAAAAGAAGACCAGGCCGGCGCCGAGGCACTGCGTTCCTTCGAGAAGCAGATTGTGCTGCGCGTCCTCGACGACCTGTGGAAAGACCACCTGTCGACCATGGACCACCTGCGTCACGGTATTCACTTGCGCGGCTACGCCCAGAAGAATCCGAAGCAGGAGTACAAGCGCGAGTCCTTCACGCTGTTCTCCGAGCTGCTGGATTCGATCAAGCGCGACTCGATCCGGGTCCTGTCCCACGTCCAGGTTCGTCGCGAAGACCCGGTCGAAGAAGAAGCCCGCCTGCGCCAGGAAGCCGAAGCCCTGGCCGCGCGCATGCAGTTCGAACACGCCGAAGCCCCAGGCCTGGAAGTCGTCCAGGCGATGGAAGAGGGTGTCGATGTGGATGTCGCCTTGGCAACCACGCCGGTACGCAACGAACAGAAGTTGGGCCGCAACGAACTGTGCTATTGCGGTTCGGGCAAGAAATACAAGCATTGCCACGGGCAGATCCAGTAACCCCGTTCCAACGCTGAACGACCCCGCGCCGCGACCGGACTCTATCCGTCGCGGCGTTTTGCCATTTTGAATCGCCGTCTCGATGAAGACGGCGTCGATAGACATCTCATTTAGGAGCGCATTCATGGCTGTTGGTCTTGGTCCGTTGCCAACGTTGCACCCGGTTGCCGGTTTTGAACTCGGCATTGCCTCGGCGGGCATCAAGCGCCCCGGGCGCAAGGATGTCGTGGTCATGCGTTGTGCCGAAGGCTCGACGGTGGCTGGCGTGTTCACGCTCAATGCCTTTTGCGCCGCGCCGGTCATCCTGGCCAAGCAGCGCGTGCAAGGATCGGTGCGTTATCTGCTGACCAACACCGGCAACGCCAACGCCGGCACGGGCGCGCCAGGCCTGGCCGCCGCCGAGCGCACCTGCGCCAGGCTGGCGGAACTGACCGGCGTCGACGCCAGCCAGGTGCTGCCGTATTCCACCGGCGTGATTGGCGAGCCGCTGCCAGTCGAGAAGATCGAAGGCGCGTTGCAGGCTGCCCTCGATGATCTCTCGGAAAACAATTGGGCTGCGGCCGCCACCGGCATCATGACCACCGACACCCTGCCCAAGGGTGCGAGCCGCCAGTTCCAGCACGACGGCGTGACCGTTACCGTGACTGGCATCAGCAAAGGCGCGGGCATGATCCGCCCGAACATGGCGACCATGCTCGGCTACATCGCCACCGACGCCAAGGTCTCCCGCCAAGTGCTGCAAGACCTGATGCTCGACGGCGCGAACAAGTCGTTCAACCGCATCACCATCGACGGCGACACCTCCACCAATGACTGCTGCATGCTGATTGCCACGGGCAAGGCCAACCTGCCGGAGATCACCGAAGCCAGCGGTTCGCTGTTCGCCGCTCTCAAGCAGGCCGTGTTCGAGGTGTGCATGGAAGTGGCCCAGGCCATCGTCCGTGACGGCGAAGGCGCGACCAAATTCGTGACCGTGCAGGTCAACGGCGGTGGCAATCACCAGGAATGCCTGGACGTCGGCTACACCGTCGCGCACTCGCCGCTGATCAAGACCGCATTGTTCGCCTCCGACCCGAACTGGGGCCGGATCCTTGCCGCCGTCGGCCGGGCCGGCGTGCCGGACTTGGACGTGAGCAAGATCGACGTGTTCCTCGGCGACGTCTGCATCGCCAGCCAAGGCGCCCGCGCTGCGACCTATACCGAAGCCCAAGGCGCGGCGGTAATGCAGCAGGAAGAAATCACCATCCGCATCGAACTGGGACGGGGTGATTGCAGCGAAACGATCTGGACCACCGACCTGTCCCACGAGTACGTGAAGATCAACGCTGAGTATCGGACTTGAACCGCTCGGGACCGAACTGCTCCCATCGCGATTAAGGAATCACATGAGCCTGCACCTGATCATTGGCGACAAGCGCACCTCCTCCTGGTCCCTGCGCACGTATCAAGTGCAGTTGCCGGAAGTCGACGCGGCCTATGTCGAAACCCTTTATCAATGGCCGGCGTTCAAGGCCTGGCAACAGGCTGGCCTGGAGGAAATTTCGCGGTGAAACGAGTACACGTAGCGGCGGCGGTCATTCGTGACGCCACCGGCAAGATCCTCATCGCCCGACGGGCCGATTCCCAGCATCAAGGTGGCCTGTGGGAATTTCCTGGCGGCAAGGTCGAGGCGGATGAATCCGTTGAAACTGCCCTGGCCCGCGAACTGCATGAAGAACTGGGCATTGTCGTAGGCACTGCCCGACCGCTGATCAAGGTGCGCCACGATTATCCTGACAAACAGGTGTTGCTGGATGTCTGGGAAGTCTCGACCTTCACCGGCGAGCCCCATGGTGCCGAAGGACAACCGCTGGCCTGGGTGACCACTCGGGAGCTTGCGAACTACGAGTTTCCGGCGGCCAATCAGCCAATCGTCGCGGCGGCCCGATTGCCCGGCGAGTACCTGATTACCCCTGAAG
Source organism: Pseudomonas sp. SWRI154 (assembly GCF_014268645.1). Taxonomy (NCBI): domain Bacteria; kingdom Pseudomonadati; phylum Pseudomonadota; class Gammaproteobacteria; order Pseudomonadales; family Pseudomonadaceae; genus Pseudomonas; species Pseudomonas sp. SWRI154. The sequence goes on along the minus strand of NZ_JABWQW010000011.1, from coordinate 90,374 downwards.
GCCTGGAAACCCCGGCTCTGCTGCGGGGGATGCAGAAAGCTATCGCCGGCGGGATCAAGCTGATCCAGCTGCGCGCCCCTAACGGCTATGACCCGAAATACCGCGATCTGGCGGTGGATGCCGCCGGGCTTTGTGCGGGCAAGGCCCAGTTGATGCTCAAGGGGCCGTTTGAATGGTTGGGCGATTTCCCTTCCGCGGGCTGGCACATCACCGCCGCGCAACTGCGCAAGCACGCAGCGGCCGGCCGACCGTTCGGCAAGGATCGCTGGCTGGCGGCTTCTTGTCACAACGCCGAGGAATTGTCCCTGGCGCAGCAGATGGACGTGGACTTCGTGACACTGTCGCCCGTACAGCCGACCCAGACCCATCCGGATGCACAGCCGTTGGGGTGGGAAGAAGCGGCGCGGTTGATCGACGGCTTCGATAAGCCCGTTTATTTGCTGGGCGGGGTCGGGCCTGGCGAGCAGCAGAAAGCCTGGGCGGCCGGGGCCCAGGGCGTGGCGGGGATTAGGGCGTTCTGGCCTGAGGCTTGAGTGATCACTGCGCAGGCTTGGCTGCCGCCTGCCAAAGCACTTCTGCAATTGCCTGGCGACGGGCAATGATCCGCGCCGCTACGAACAGCAGGTCCGATAACCGATTGATATAGGCAAGCCCCGGCCCTGCCAACGGCTCCACGGCGTTCAACTGTTGGCAACGGCGCTCGGCGCCGCGGGCCAGGCTCCGGCACACATGGGCCTGGGCTATCAAGGTCGAGCCACCGGGCAGGATGAAATTCTCCAACGGCCCCAGTTCTTCGTTCCATACGTCGATGGCCGCTTCCAGGCGTTCGACTTCCGCCATGTTCAGTGCCTGATAAGCCGGCATCGCCAGCTCGCCACCCAGGTCGAACAACCGGTGCTGACAGGGCGCCAGCACCTCGACGACTTCCTCCAGTGCCGGATACTGGCCCATTTCATTGGCCAGCCCGGCCAGCAGCAATCCCAACTGGCTGTTCAACGTATCCACTTCGCCGATCGCCTCGACCCGTGGATGGTCCTTCGCTACGCGGCGGCCATCACCCAAGCCGGTTTCACCTTTGTCACCGGTGCGGGTGTAAATCTTCGACAGGCGAAAACCCATGTTCAGCGCTCCACTTGCTTATGTTCTTGCGCCACCATCGAAGTGCCCGCCAGGGGCAGGCGCAAGGTGAAGCAAGTGCCTTGGCCCGGCGCTGATTGCACTTCCATCTGGCCCTTGTGGTTGTTGGTAATGATGAAATACGACACCGACAGCCCGAGCCCCGTACCCTGGCCGATTTCCTTGGTGGTGAAGAACGGTTCGAAGGTGCGCTTGCGCACGTTTTCGCTCATGCCGATGCCATTGTCCTCGACCTGGATTTCCGCCCACGGCGGGTTCAGCCGGGTACGCAAGATGATGCGGCCGGGCTCGCCGTCGTCCTGGCGCTGGTGAATGGCCTGGGCGGCGTTCTTCAACAGATTCAGCAGAACCTGTTCCAATTCGTTGGCCGTGCCGGGGACCGGGCCCAGGTTCGGGTCGAATTGGCGAATGATCGCCTGGCCCTTGAAGTCGAAACCAATCGCCAGGTCGAAGTCGTTGCCGGCGATCTCCACCGCCTGGTCGATCAGCGCCGGCAGGTCGCAGGGCGCCATCTGCCGGGTACTGCGTCGGCTGAAGCTGAGCATGTGGGTGACGATTTTGGCGGCGCGAGCGCCGGCCTGCTGGATGCCGTCGAGTAATTGCGGGATCTCCCGGCTTTCCAGGTAGCGATTGACCACCGGCAACTCGATCCCCAATTGCTCGGCCTGATCGAGGTTCTTGGGCAGTTCCGCTGACAGGCGCCGGCGAATGTTCTGCACGTTGTGCAGGATCGCCCCCAGCGGGTTGTTGATCTCATGGGCCATGCCCGCTGCGAGGCCACCCACCGAGAGCATTTTTTCCGACTGCACCATCATTTCCTCCAGCGACAGGCGCTGGGTGATGTCGTCGATGCGGATCACCACGCCCCGTCCGGCGCCGCCCATCAACGGATAGAAAGTCAGGGCGTAGTGCTTGGCTTCATCGTCCTTGGTCCAGGTGACGCGTTCGATCTTGGCGACCGTGTGTTGTTCGACCGTCTGCTTGAGCTGTGGCAGATAGGGCTTGAGCGGTTCGAAGGCGAGGAAGATCGGCTGGTTCAACGCCTCATCCAGCCGAGTGCCGGAAAGGGCGCTGGCTTCCTGGTTCCATTGGGTGACATAGAGTTGTTCGTCGAGGGCGATCAGCGCCGACGGCATGGAGTCGATGATGCTGTTGAGGTAGTTCTGGAAGCCCGTGAGCTTTTTCTCGATCTTGCTGCGCACCTGGACTTCCAGCTCCAGCTTGCGGTTGGTGTGGCGGGTTTCTTCCGCCAGGCCCTGGGCCTGGTCGTAGGCCGCCTGGGAATCGTCCCGCGCGCGCTTGAGCTGCTGCTCCCGCGCTTCGATCCGCGACAGCATGGTGTTGAACGCCTCGGCCAGGCTGCCGATCTCGTCATGGTTGCCTCGGCCGGCACGCAGGGAATAGTTTTCCTCGCGGGTAACCTGGCGCGACAGTTCTTCGAGTTGGTGAATCGGCTGGGTAATCAGTCGCTTGATCTGCTGGGCAATGATCAACCACAGCAGCACGCTGAAAATCAGTATGCCGAGGCTGGCAGTCAGCGTGCCGGTGTAGAAGGCGGTGGGCAATTCGCTGCTGGCGACCAGCAACAAATGGCCGGGTTGGGTACCGGGACGGGGCAGGGTGATGACTTGGTTGCTGCGAAACTCCCCGGCCTGCCAGGTTTGCATATGGCGAAAGTGCTCCGGCAACCTGAGCTTTTCACCCTGTTGCAACTCGGCCAGGCGTTCACCGCGACCGTCATACAGCGCCGCTGCCCGCAGGGGCGCATAGCTGTTGAGTTCATCGAGCAGGCGCTGGGCGCTTTGCGGCGACTGCAGCGCGTCGGAGATCAGGCTCGGGTTGGCCACCAGCCGGCCGATGGTCTGCAAGGCCTGCGGGGCCATGCTTTCCTGGGAAATGTAGTAGGCCGCGCTGATGAAGGTCAGGTTCGCCACCAGCAAAACGGTGGTCAACAATACCAACAGGGCCGCCAGCAGTTTCTGGCCGACCGGGAGGTTTTCAAGGCGCTGGCGCAATGGCATCTGACTCGTCGCTAAAAAGGAACACGTGGGCCAGCGTAGCCGCTGCTCAGTCGCTGGGCAATCCGAGGTTGTCCAAGTGGACAATCAGGCGTTGGCGCATTTGTTCAAGATGCGGCACGGCCACGCCATGACGTTGTGCGACCGCGCAGGCATGGCCGAGCAAATAGCTGATTTCGGTGCGGCGCAGCTTGGCGACATCCTGGTACATCGACGAATAGTTGTGAGCGGTGGCCTGGATGACCCGTTCGACTTCGGCCGGTAAGTCTTCGGCTGCCGCGGGCTGGCCGCAGCGCTCAAGCAGGTCGCTGAGTTCCGCGCACAAGGTCGCCACTTCGCAGCGGTGCTCCTGCAAGCCGCCGTTCTTGCAATGGTGCAGCACGGTGAGGGGATTGATCGCACAGTTGAGGGCCAGTTTGCGCCACAGGCGAGTGAGAATATCGGCGCTCCATTCGTGTGGGATGCCGGCAGCGCTCAGGTCATCCAGCCAGACTGGCGCCACCGGGTGCGCGGGGTCGCCCAGCCAAGTGTAGCCATGGCCGGCGAACACCACGCGCCAATCACCGTCGCGGAACGCGCCTTCGGTGCTGGAGGCGCAGATGCAGCGGGCCAGGGGGACGCGGTTCGCCACCGCATCCTGGCTGCCGAGGCCGTTCTGCAGCAGGATCAGTTCCGTCTCGGCACTCAGTCGATGGGCGACCGAAGCCACCGCCGCTTCCGCGTCATAGGCCTTGCAAGCCAGCAGCAAGCGCTGGATGGGTTCGGGGCTTTGCGCGGTTTCGCCGGGCACCGGGTAACACTGCGCCTGGCCCTGTTCCACCAGCGTCAGGCCACCACTTGCCCGGTAAGCCTGCAACCGCTGCTCATTGCGCAGCACCAGTCGCACCGGCAGGCCGGCCCGGGCCAGGCGCGTCGCCCACAGCGTGCCGAGGCTGCCGGCTCCCAGGACATGCCAGGTGGTGGACATCAGTTTTTTACTCGCTTTGACGCTGGCATCTGAGGGGCTCGCGGTAACGACGGGAAAAGACCCGTTATAATGAGCCCGATTTTAACCACAAGCCAAGTGCGCGCCTTTGTCATGAGCGCGCCTTTTTATTTGGAGAACACTACATGCCGTCATTCGACGTGGTATCCGAACTGGACAAACACGAAGTCACCAACGCCGTTGAAAACGCCGTCAAGGAACTCGACCGTCGGTATGACCTCAAGGGCAAGGGCAGTTTCGAGTTCAAGGAAAAGGACTTGACCGTCAACCTGACCGCCGAGGCCGAGTTCCAGCTCGAGGCGATGATCGAGATCCTCAAGCTGGCGCTGGTCAAGCGCAAGATCGATGTGCAATGCCTCGAGGTCAAGGAAGCCTACGCCTCGGGCAAGCTGATGAAGCAGGAAGCCGTGCTCAAGGAAGGCATCGACAAGGAACTGGCGAAGAAGATCGTCGCCCACATCAAGGACGCCAAGCTCAAGGTCCAGGCCGCCATCCAGGGTGAGCAGGTGCGTGTGACCGGCAAGAAGCGTGACGACTTGCAGGAAGCCATTGCCGCGCTGCGCGGCAAGGAGTTTGGTATGCCGCTACAGTTCAATAACTTCCGCGACTGACACTCGGTTGTGTAGAAACACTGTGGCGAGGGAGCTTGCTCCCGCTGGCTGCGCAGCAGCCCCTCTGTTGGGCGCTACGCAGCCCAGTGGGAGCAAGCGCCCTCGCCACAATTGCGTGTAACGGGAACAAGGAGAACACGATGGACTTGAACGCTGAAGTGGACCACCTGGTCAAGGCTTCCCAGGCCTGGATACCGATGATCATGGAGTACGGCAGCCGCGTGCTGCTGGCGATCATTACCCTGGCGATCGGCTGGTGGCTGATCAACAAGGTGACGCAAAAGCTCGGGGCGCTGCTGGCCCTGCGTAACGCCGACCTGGCACTGCAAGGGTTCATCAGCACCCTGGCCAACATCATCCTGAAGGTATTACTGATCGTCAGCGTCGCCTCGATGATCGGCGTGGAAACCACGTCGTTCGTTGCGGCCATCGGCGCGGCCGGCCTGGCGATCGGCCTGGCATTGCAGGGCAGCCTGGCGAATTTCGCCGGCGGCGTGCTCATCCTGCTGTTCCGTCCGTTTCGCATCGGTGACTGGATCGAAGCCCAAGGCGTGGCGGGTACGGTCGACAGCATCCAGATCTTCCACACAGTCCTGCGCACCGGCGACAACAAGACGGTCATCGTGCCCAACGGCAATCTGTCGAACGGCATCATCACCAACACCAATCGCCAGCCGACCCGCAAAGTGGTATTTGATGTGGGCGTGGATTACCAGGCCGACCTGCAAAAAGCCCGGGAAGTATTACTGGAGTTGGCCAAGGATGAACGCGTATTGGCCGATCCTGCACCAGAAGCGGTGATTTCCACCTTGGGCGACAGCTCGATCACGGTGTCGCTGCGTATCTGGGTGAAGACCGCAGACTACTGGAACGTGATGTTCATGCTCAACGAGCAGGCGCGGGACCGCTTGAAGGATGCGGGCATTGATATTCCGTTTCCGCAACGGGTCATTCGGGTTGTTCAGGAGTCACCTGCCGCCTGAGGTGTTTGATCTTCGGATCAAGCTTCAGCGTAATAAAAAAGGCCCATCCGAAGATGGGCCTTTTTTTGATTACTGTGTACTGACTTTCGGCAATTACAGAACCGAAATCGGGTAGTCGACGATCAGGCGGAACTCTTTGACGTCGCCTTCAGTCTCGTCGGCGTTAGCGTAGTGCCAAGCTTGACGAATGCGGAAGGAAAGATCTTTGGCCGGGCCAGACTGAACAACGTACTTGGCTTCGAAGTTGGTTTCGTTATGTTTGCCATTGTCGCCATAACCCAAAGCGGCGTATGGGCTGGTGGCGTCCACTTTGGAACCGTCGATGTCCCAACCTTTGACGTAGCGGGTCATGAAGCTCAGACCAGGAACGCCGTACTCAGCCATCTTCAGGTCATAACGGATCTGGGCAGATTTCTCGTTAGGCGCGTTGAAGTCGGAGTACTGGATGGAGTTGGCCAGGAAGATCGAGTCGCCGCCGCGGTTGTTCTTGCCCACGCCGATGTAGTCGAACGGCGTATCACCGTTGATTTTCTGGAAGGCGAGGGTGACGGTGTGCGCTTTCAGGAACGAGAACGCCGCTGCCAGGGAGTACGCGGTGTTGCTGATGTCACCAGCCTTGGCGCTGCCGGTGTCGGTGGTGCGGTAGATGTTACCGTCCAGGTTCAGCGACTGATCGCCACCCATTGGGATGGTGTAGTTCAGGTTGCCGTAGTACTGGTTCCAGATGTCTTCCAGCTGGGCGCCGTATACCGATGCGCTCAGGTTGTCGGTGAAGGAGTACTTACCGCCGGCGTAGTCGATGGAGTTGGCTTCTACGCCAGCGTAGGTTGCGAACAGGCCGCCGTCACGGGCGTTGCGGTCTTGGCTGGTGGCCGAGTAGAAGTGACCGGCTTCGAGGTCAAGGTCTTTGATCTCGCTGCTCTGCAGTTGGAAACCGCTGGCAGTTTGAGGCAGGACGCGGGAACCACCGACAGCGAACACTGGAGCAGTGCTTGGCTGTTGGTCGCCGATTTTCAGCTCGGTCTTGGAGACGCGGAATTTGACCGCTGCGCCAGCTTTGCCTTGGCTGTCGTTGACGTCGCCATCGCCATCGACGCTCATGTTGCCGGTGCCGCGAGTGCCGTCACCGCCGTCCAGTTTCACGGCCAGGTAACCGAATGCATCAATGCCGACGCCTACGGTGCCTTGGGTGTAACCGGAGTTGAAGTTGCCCCAGATGCCCTGAGTCCAGTCTTTCTGGTCAGTAGAGCCATCTTTGCGGTCACGGTTGAAGTAGTAGTTGCGCAGCAGCAGTTTGGCGCTGGCGTCTTCAACGAAGCCTTTGGCTTCAGCCTGGTCACTTACGAAAGGTGCGGCCGAGGCCATTTGAGTACTGGCTGCTGCAGCAACGGCCAGTGCGATCATGCTCCACTTCATCACGCGCATCGTGATTTGCTCCTTTGGTTTTAAGAGTACTGCCGTCCCACCTGTTTTATTATCTGGGCGGCTCTTTCTTTTTGTGTCGGCGCAAACTTATATCACGTCGACATTCTTTGGCGATACTTGCCCATTCATCCTTTTAGCTTCTTTACGACCCTGTCGCCAATGGCTCGATCCATGTCGCATTTCAGCTGATCCGAGGTGTGCGGAATGACAACTTCAAGTTGTTCTTTGATTGCACGCTTCGGTGTAAAGAGTCCGTAAGTCCAACCTTGTAGCTCCTGAGGGCAGCCTTGCCACTTTAATTCTCGGGCCTGCAGGTTTCGCTTCCGCGATACCCTGTAGGCGATACGGGCATGAATGCAACAAGCATGCACAAACCCGGAATTCGTTGACATTTTTTTCACATTTTAGCTGCGGATGCGGTGAAACCTCATGAAACCGGGCTCCAAAGGCCTTGTTTTAAATGGGGTTGACTGCCAGGCAGCTGCCATGTTTGAAACCACTAAACCGCGCACGACAACTAAAAACGTTACCGGTTCACCCCTTCGGTGGGTAAAACACGGATGCTATGAGCACAGAGCGTAGACGCATTGTGCAGTTTTGGTGCAAAAAATCTTCACGCTGTACGAAAAGCGGACAGTCCCTGTGGCAGCTCTGCGCGTCATGCGCTTTTGCGGTTCGTGGTGCCCGGTACTGGTGCGCAGTGAACGTTGCGCCGTTCACAGGTATGCTGGCGGCCTGCGTCCGGATGCAGCCCCTGGGCCGCCAAATCGGACGCCGTCGATTAACGAGCGAGGAGTACGCCGGTGTTTGCCTTAGATCCACGATTGCAACAAGACACATTGCCCATCGGCGATTTCCCGCTGTGCCGCTTGCTCTTGTCCAACGACTCGAACTACCCGTGGTTCATCCTCGTGCCGCGACGGGAAAATATCAGCGAATTGTTTCAATTGGATGACGCTGATCAATTGCAGCTGTGGAAGGAAACCACGGCACTGGCCGAAACGCTCAAGGACTCGTTCGACGCCGACAAGCTGAATGTTGCAACCTTGGGTAACGTTGTCAGTCAATTGCACATGCATGTGATCGTACGCAAGCGGGAAGATGCCGCCTGGCCCGCACCGGTCTGGGGAAAGCATCCTGCCAAGCCGTATGAGACCGGGCAGATAGCGGCCATTCGCGAACGGTTGCGAGCCGTGTTGACCGATGATTTCAAGTTCCTGGAGGGCTGAAGCCATGAACCTTGAAGACCGTGTAACCGACCTTGAAAGCCGCCTGGCGTTTCAGGATGACACTATCCAGGCGTTGAATGACGTGCTGGTGGCGCAGCAACGAATTGTCGAGCGCCTGCAGCTGCAGATGGCGGCGTTGCTCAAGCGCCAGGAGGAAATGGCCGGCCAGTTCGAATCCTTTGAAGAAGAAGCGCCGCCACCGCATTACTGACCGGGCCGAACGGCAGGCAATAAAAAACCGCGAGCAGCCAGGCTGCATCGCGGTTTTTTTACGCCTGGATCAGCGGCGCGGGAGTGCGGCGATCACGTCTTCGGCCTGCAGGCCCTTGTCGCGGTGCATGACCGAGAACTCGACACGCTGACCTTCAACCAGGACGCGGTGGCCTTCGCCACGGATGGCCCGGAAATGCACGAAAATATCATCACCGGAATCGCGAGAAATGAAACCGAACCCTTTGGAGGTGTTGAACCACTTCACGGTGCCGGTATCACGGTTGGACATGTCGTAGTTCTGCGGTGCGGCGGCCGGCGACGACTTCTTGTAGAAGCTGACGGCCAGGTGCAGCAACACAGCGAGCAATGCCGCGGCCAGGCTGGACAGAATGGCGGGTTGGCCGCCGATTTCCGGCATGGGCGCCAGCAGGGTCAGGGTTTGCAGCGCAACAGCCAGCACCAGCAGCGCACTGACAAGGTTTTGCAGTTGATGACGTGGACCTTTGTTCCAGTAGGGAATTACGGGTGCCAGGGTCAGGTTGAGCAGGCCGAAAAAGGCCAGGTACAGCGCGTCGGGATGTTGCAGGTAAGGTGTGGCTTCGGAACCCAGGCTAGGGATGAAGGACAGCAGCAGGGCAGCTGCGCCCATTAGCAAGTGGACGATTTTCAACATTTTGATTGGCTCACGGTTAAGACAGATCACAAGGAAGAGCTGGTCCGGGGGCGGTTCGCTCCAGAACAATGAGAGGCGTAGGAACACGTACCCGAATCAGCCTATGCGCCGCGCCCGGGAAAAGAGGCGTAGCGACACACTGCCTATTTAACAGCAAAGCCCGGGCCTTCTCAAACGCGTTACGGGCGCGCGGGACGCTGTTCGTCGGCGGGAGGGACGGCGGGGCTCTTGAACGTGCCAGGCGATGGGTGTTGAATTTTCCAGGTTTGTCGGAACCCCTCGGCGTCCCGGCTTGTCGGTTCAGGACGGCTGGCGATTTGTCGCAGGCTACAGGGAGAGAGGCCCGCTAGAGTGCAATGGCCGCTGTCGAATTCATCACCGTCAGGAGATCAACCCACATGGCAATTGATATCGGTATCAGCGAAGAAGATCGCAAATCCATCGTCGACGGGCTTTCGCGCCTGTTGTCGGACACCTACGTGCTGTACCTCAAGACCCACAACTTCCACTGGAACGTCACCGGGCCGATGTTTCGGACCCTGCACCTGATGTTCGAGGAGCAATACAACGAACTGGCGTTGGCGGTGGACCTGATCGCCGAAAGAATCCGTGCGCTCGGCTTTCCGGCACCCGGCGCTTATTCGGTGTACGCACGCTTGTCTTCTATTAAGGAAGAAGAGGGCGTGCCTGGGGCCGAGGACATGATTCGACAATTGGTCGAGGGCCAGGAGGCGGTGACGCGTACAGCCCGTGGCATCTTTCCTTTGCTGGACAAGGTCAGCGACGAACCTACCGCCGACCTTTTGACCCAGCGTATGCAGGTCCACGAAAAAACCGCCTGGATGCTGCGTTCGCTGCTGGAAGATCAATAAGTCTGTACGGGTGATGGCGCTGCCGTTGGCGCCATCGCTTGCCGTCCCGTGTAGGAAGACATGATTTGTCGCCAGCTCCCCGTTGGCTTGTCCTACGTTGATGGTCAAAAAGTCATCTGGAACTGGCGATCCAGTTGGGCTTCCATAGGGCCACAGGTCGGTTGTTCCGACTGAGGTTCGTATGGCAAAGGAGTGTCAACGGTATGATTCAAGGAAAAGAACCCAGGGGAAGTGCGCGCGGACGTTTGCTGTCCGTAAGCACCGACCCGTTCGTCAGTGGGTTTGACATGCAACTGGCCCGGCCCTTGGCCCGCTCTATCCGGCTAAACGGGTTCGCCACCTGTCTGCGGCTGGAACAAATCTATTGGGATATCCTCGGCGACATGGCCCAGCTCAACAGCTGCTCCGTCAGCACCTTGCTGTCTCATGTGGATCGGGAAGTGCATCTGCGTCACGGCGGCGTGCGCAATTTCAGCGGCTTGGTGCGAGTTGTCTGCGTTGTGCACAGCTTGAAGGAAGCTGAAATTGGATCAGTGTGTGTCTAGTCCCCTCGCCAAAGTGGGGTACGCATGCCTGGAATGAACGACATTGCCGGCAATGTCTGTGCGGTCTTACGGCTGCACAGGCTGCATTTAATGGATATAATCCCGCTCTTTGCCGCAAAGCCGCGCTTTGCGTAATAACCTGATCGCCGAGACAACCCCATGCCGATGTACGACTATCAATGTGCTTCCTGTGGTCATCAGATGGAAGCCATTCAAAAGATCAGCGCGGCACCGCTGGTCGACTGCCCTGCCTGCCAGGCGCCGGAGTTGAAGAAGATGCTGTCCATGCCAGGTTTCCGCCTCGGTGGTACCGGCTGGTATGAAACCGACTTCAAGACCGGCGCCAAGAAAAACCTGGCCGGTGGCGACAAAGCCGATTGAACTGAATACGCGCGAGTTCTTGCACAGGCAGGGCCTCCAACCGAATGTCGAATTACGAGAAGTGAAACCACTACCATGATGCGCAGCCATTATTGCGGCCAACTGAACGAAAGCCTGGAAGGTCAGGAAGTTACTCTTTGCGGATGGGTCCATCGTCGCCGTGACCATGGCGGGGTGATTTTCCTCGATATCCGTGATCGTGAAGGCCTGGCCCAGGTGGTGTTCGATCCGGACCGCGCTGAAACCTTCGCCACCGCCGACCGCGTGCGCAGCGAATACGTCGTCAAGATCACCGGCAAGGTGCGCCTGCGTCCGGCCGGTGCCGGTAACGCCAACATGGCGTCGGGCATGATCGAAGTGCTGGGCTATGAGCTGGAAGTGCTCAACGAGTCGGAAACCCCGCCGTTCCCGCTCAACGAATACTCCGACGTGGGCGAGGAAACCCGTCTGCGCTACCGCTTCATCGACCTGCGTCGTCCGGAAATGGCCGAGAAGTTGCGCCTGCGCTCGCGCATGACCACCAGCATCCGTCGTTACCTGGACGAAAATGGCTTCCTCGACGTCGAGACGCCGATCCTCACCCGCGCCACGCCGGAAGGCGCCCGCGACTACCTGGTGCCGAGCCGTACCCACCCCGGCAGCTTCTTCGCCCTGCCGCAATCGCCACAGTTGTTCAAGCAACTGTTGATGGTGGCCGGGTTCGACCGCTACTACCAGATCGCCAAGTGTTTCCGCGACGAAGACCTGCGTGCCGACCGTCAGCCTGAGTTCACTCAGATCGACATCGAGACCAGCTTCCTCGACGAAAAAGACATCATGGGCCTGACCGAAGGCATGATCCGCAACCTGTTCAAGGAAGTGCTGGGCCTGGAATTCGGTGAGTTCCCGCACATGACCTTCGAAGAGGCCATGCGCCGCTACGGTTCCGACAAGCCAGACCTGCGTAACCCGCTGGAACTGGTGGACGTGGCCGACCAGCTCAAGGACGTCGATTTCAAGGTGTTCAGCGGCCCGGCCAACGACCCGAAATGCCGTATCGCGGCCCTGCGTGTTCCAGGCGGGGCGAGCATGCCGCGCAAGCAGATCGACGACTACACCAAGTTCGTCGGCATCTACGGTGCCAAGGGCCTGGCATACATCAAGGTCAACGAGCGCGCCGCGGGTATTGAAGGCCTGCAATCGCCGATCGTGAAGAACATTCCTGAAGCCAACCTCAATGTGATCCTCGATCGCGTGGGCGCGGTTGATGGCGACATCGTGTTCTTCGGCGCCGACAAGGCCAAGATCGTCAGCGAAGCCCTGGGCGCGTTGCGCATCAAGCTGGGCCACGACCTGAAGCTGCTGACCTGCGAATGGGCACCGATGTGGGTCGTCGACTTCCCGATGTTCGAAGAAAACGACGACGGCAGCTTCTCCGCGCTGCACCACCCGTTCACCGCGCCGAAGTGCTCGCCTGAAGAATTGGAGGCCAATCCGGCCACCGCTTTGTCGCGTGCCTACGACATGGTCCTGAACGGTACCGAGTTGGGTGGCGGTTCGATCCGTATCCATCGCAAGGAAATGCAACAGGCGGTGTTCCGCCTGCTGGGCATCAACGAAGCCGAGCAGGAAGAGAAGTTCGGCTTCCTGCTGGACGCCCTGAAGTATGGCGCACCGCCCCACGGTGGCCTGGCCTTCGGTCTGGACCGCCTGGTGATGCTGATGACCGGCGCCCAGTCGATCCGTGAAGTGATCGCGTTCCCGAAAACCCAGAGCGCGGCCGATGTCATGACCCAGGCGCCGGGTGTCGTGGATGCCAAGGCACTGCGTGAGTTGCACATTCGTCTGCGTGAACAGCCAAAGGCTGAGTAAGGCTGGCACCTGAGAGGGCGCATCTTCGGATGCGCCTTTTCATTGGGGTCGATATTTATGATTGTCGGCGACTGCGCACGCGCAGGGCGGGCAATGTTCCAAAGAGAAACGGAGCGAGTTATGGCAGGTCATTCCAAGTGGGCGAACATCAAGCACCGCAAAGAACGTCAGGATGCCAAGAGAGGCAAGATCTTCACCAAGTGGATCCGTGAGCTGACGGTCGCGGCCCGCCAGGGTGGCGGCGATCCGGGTTCCAATCCGCGCCTGCGCCTAGCCCTGGACAAGGCGCTCGGCGCGAACATGAGCCGCGACATCATCGACCGGGCCATCGCCCGTGGCGCCGGTGCGACCGAGGCCGACAACGTCGAAGAGTTGACCTACGAAGGTTATGGCCCGGGCGGCGTGGCGGTGATGGTCGAATGCATGACCGACAACCGCAACCGCACCGCGGCGGCCGTGCGTCATGCGTTCAGCAAATGCGGTGGCAACCTGGGCACCGATGGCTCGGTGGCTTACCTGTTCGAGCGCAAGGGCCAGATCAGCTTCGCGCCGGGCATCGATGAGGATGCGTTGACAGAAGCGGCCCTGGAAGCCGACGCCGATGACGTGGTCAGTCATGAAGACGGCTCGTTCGACGTGTTTACCTCGTTCGCCAGTTTCTATGCCGTACGCAACGCCTTGGAAGTTGCGGGTTTTGCACCTGCCGACGCGGAAATCGTCATGCAGCCGACCACCAGTGCCGAATTGGATCTGGAAGGCGCCGAGAAAGTGATCAAGCTGATCGACATGCTGGAAGACCTGGACGACGTGCAGAACGTCTACTCCAACGCCGACATCCCGGAGTCGGTGGCTGAACAGCTGGGCTGACAGGCTCAATGCCGGGTTTGATTTGAAATCATTGTGGCGAGGGAGCTTGCTCCCGCTGGAGTGCGAAGCGCTCCCAAAAAAGGTCTGCTGCGCAGCCCAGCGGGAGCAAGCTCCCTCGCCACGGATTCACTGCAAGCCTTCGGTGAGCTGTATTCTCTTGCAACCGCATTACCTTTCGCAGGCGTTATGACTCTAATCCTTGGTATCGACCCCGGTTCGCGCATCACCGGCTACGGTGTCGTTCGCGATACCGGGCGCGGCTGCGTGTACGTTGCGTCTGGCTGCATCCGCACCGGGGCGGGCGAACTGCACGAGCGCTTGCAGATTGTTTATCGCGGCGTGCGCGAAGTCATCCAGACCTACGGCCCGGTGACCATGGGCATCGAGCGGGTCTTCATGGCGCGCAACGCCGATTCGGCCCTGAAGCTGGGGCAGGCCCGGGGTGCGGCCATTGTGGCGGGTGCCGAGGAAAACCTGGAGATCGCCGAGTACACCGCGACCCAGGTCAAGCAGGCGGTCGTCGGCACCGGGGCGGCGAACAAGGAACAGGTGCAGATGATGGTGATGCACCTGCTGAAACTGGTCAGCAAGCCGCAGATCGACGCCTCCGACGCCCTGGCCATCGCCATTTGCCATGCGCACACCCGTTCCAGCCTGTTGCCCCATGGTCTGGGAACCGCACGCAGTCGTGGCGGGCGCCTGCGTCTCTGATAGCATCAGCGCATTCATTCATGAGCCCGAGCAAATTGCGCCTGTATCGTCGGCCTTAATGCTCGTGTTGTTACTCGCCAGCCAGCGGCTGGCCAACGCCCAAGGATCTGAAACGTGATTGGACGCTTGCGCGGCACCCTGGCTGAAAAACAGCCGCCGCACCTGATTCTGGATGTAAACGGCCTGGGTTATGAGCTCGAAGTGCCCATGACCACGTTGTATCGCTTGCCGTCGGTCGGTGAGCCGCTGACCCTGCATACTCATTTGGTCGTGCGCGAAGATGCCCAGTTACTCTATGGCTTTGTCGGCAAACGCGAGCGGGATTTTTTCCGCGAGCTGATCCGGCTCAATGGCGTCGGCCCGAAACTGGCCCTGGCCTTGATGTCGAGCCTGGAAGTCGATGAGCTGGTGCGCTGCGTGCAGTCCCAGGACACCTCGGCCCTGACCAAGGTGCCGGGCGTGGGCAAGAAAACCGCCGAGCGCCTGCTGGTCGAACTCAAGGACCGCTTCAAAGCCTGGGAAGCCGTGCCGGCGATGTTCGCCCTCGTTCCAAACCAGCCGGACGCGCCTGCACCTGCCGTCAGCGCTGAAAACGATGCGGTCACTGCACTGATCTCCCTGGGCTACAAGCCGCAGGAAGCCAGCAAGGCGATTTCCGCCATCAAGGAAAAAGGCCTGAGCACTGAAGATATGATTCGCCGTGCCCTGAAGGGAATGATTTAAGTGATTGAAGCTGACCGTCTCATTGCCGCCACGGGCGCGCCCCGTGACCGCGAGGAAATCCAGGACCGCGCGATCCGCCCCGTCAGCCTGGCCGACTACATCGGCCAGCCGACCGTGCGCGAGCAGATGGAGCTCTTCATCCAGGCCGCCCGTGGGCGCAGCGAATCGCTGGATCACACGTTGATCTTCGGTCCGCCAGGCCTGGGCAAGACTACCTTGGCCAATATCATTGCCCAGGAAATGGGCGTCTCGATCAAGAGCACGTCCGGGCCAGTCCTTGAGCGGCCGGGTGACCTGGCGGCGCTGCTGACCAATCTAGAACCTCACGACGTGCTGTTCATCGACGAAATACATAGGCTGTCGCCGATCGTCGAAGAAGTGCTGTACCCGGCCATGGAAGACTTCCAGCTCGACATCATGATCGGCGAAGGGCCGGCGGCGCGCTCCATCAAGCTCGACCTGCCGCCGTTCACCCTGGTGGGCGCCACTACCCGCGCCGGCATGCTGACCAACCCGCTGCGGGACCGTTTCGGTATCGTCCAGCGCCTGGAGTTCTATAACAACGCCGACCTGGCGACGATCGTCAGCCGCTCGGCGGGCATCCTCGGGTTACCACTGGACCCGGACGGTGCCTACGAGATCGCCCGTCGGGCCCGGGGCACGCCGCGGATTGCCAACCGACTGTTGCGCCGCGTCCGCGACTTTGCCGAAGTCCGCGCCAAGGGCCACATCACCAAGCCGATTGCCGACCTGGCGTTGAACCTGCTGGACATCGACGAGCGGGGTTTCGACCACCAGGACCGGCGCCTGCTGCTGACCATGATCGAGAAGTTCGACGGCGGCCCGGTGGGCGTCGACAGCCTGGCCGCGGCCATCAGCGAAGAGCGCCATACCATCGAAGATGTGCTGGAGCCGTACCTGATCCAACAGGGCTATATCATGCGCACCCCTCGCGGGCGCGTGGTGACGCGTCACGCCTATCTGCACTTTGGCTTAAACATCCCGACACGAATGGGTGAGATGCCAGTGGTAGACGAATTCCTCGATGCGGTGGACGATTGAACGCGCTCCTTATCCCGACTTTTTTCCGGTTCGTGCTGTCCCAGACGACGCCTGGAGCGTCAATGCATTCGAGAATGAAAAAACAGTTGCCTGGCCGGATTGGCAACCCGAGGAGTAAGCACTAGAGTATGCGCGCGCAAAACGGGCTGGAGTCGTTCGCACATCGCTGTCGCGTTTATTACGAGGACACCGATGCCGGCGGCATCGTTTACTACGTCAATTACCTCAAGTTTATGGAACGGGCTCGAACCGAACGGCTGCGGGAACTGGGTTTCGCCCAATCCGCGCTGGCAGGGGAGGACCTGTTATTCGTCGTGCATTCCAGCGAAGCGCGCTACCACGCGCCGGCGCGACTGGACGACGAGCTGCTGGTAAGTGCCGATGTCATCGAATTGAACCGCGTCAGCCTGCGCTTCAAGCAGCAGGTCAGGCGGGCTGCGGATAATGTGCTGCTCTGCGAAGGGCAGTTTTTGGTGGCCTGTGTGCGCACCCATAGTTTGAAACCCCGGGCCATTCCCGAAGCTCTACGCGCGGCCTTTGCCGGCGTGAGCGGCGCGGGTACACACTCAGAGCAGGAGATAAAGCGTGGAAGCTAACGTCGTCGACCATTCCTCCATGTGGAGCCTGGTCAGCAATGCCAGTGTCGTGGTGCAACTGGTAATGCTGATCCTGGTAGCCGCATCGGTGACCTCATGGATCATGATCTTTCAGCGCAGCAACATGCTGCGCGCCGGTCGCCGTGCCCTGGAGAGCTTCGAGGAGCGCTTCTGGTCCGGCATCGACCTGTCCAAGCTATATCGCCAGGCCGGCAGCAACCCGGACCCTGATTCGGGTGTCGAGCAGATCTTCCGTGCCGGCTTCAAGGAATTCTCCCGCCTGCGCCAGCAGCCGGGCGTCGACCCTGAAGCCGTGATGGAAGGTGTGGCCCGTGCCATGCGCGTCGCCATTTCCCGCGAGGAAGAAAAACTCGAACAGGGCCTGCCATTCCTGGCAACCGTCGGTTCGGTCAGCCCGTACATCGGTCTGTTCGGCACCGTGTGGGGGATCATGAACTCCTTCCGTGGCCTGGCATCCGCCCAACAGGCAACCCTGGCCACCGTGGCCCCAGGCATCGCCGAGGCGCTGATCGCCACGGCCATCGGCCTGTTCGCGGCGATCCCGGCCGTTATTGCCTACAACCGCTTCGCTGCCCGCAGTGAAACGCTGACCAGCCGCTACTACACCTTCGCCGATGAATTCCAGGCGATCCTGCACCGCAAAGTGCACACCAGCGAAGAATAAGCAGGTATTTCCCAATGGCTTTAATCGCTCGAGCCCGAAAAAAGCGCAAGCCGGTCGCCGAGATGAACGTAGTGCCCTACATCGACGTGATGTTGGTGCTGCTGGTCATCTTCATGGTGACCGCGCCGATGCTCAATCAGGGCGTGAAGGTTGATCTGCCCAAGGTTTCCAGCGAAGCCTTGCCGCAGGACAACAACACTCAGGTACTGACCATTTCGATCAAGGCTGACAAGACCTATTACTGGAACCTTGGCAGCGAAGTCGATACCGAGAAGCAGCAGGACCGCGCCATGACCTTGCCGCAGATGACCGATGCGGTGACAAAGATCATCAACGCCGGTAACAGTAACGGCAAACGCACCCAGGTTTTCATTCGCGGCGACAAGACCGTCGACTACGGTGCCGTCATGGGTGCCATGGGCGGTTTGCAGAAAGCCGGGGTCGGTAATGTTGGCTTGATCACCGAGGCCCCCTGATGCAGCAACAGCGAGAGCCGTCCGCCTCGGAAAGCTACTTCTGGCCCAGTGTCCTGGCCATCGGCCTGCATGTGCTGGTGTTCGGCATGCTGTTCGTCAGTTTTGCCATGACCCCGGAGCTGCCGCCGGCCAAGCCTATCGTGCAGGCGACCCTGTACCAGCTCAAGTCGAAAAGCCAGGCGACTACGCAGACCAACCAGAAGCTGGCTGGGGAGGCGAAGAAATCCGCCGCGCGCCAGACCGAAGTCGAGCAGATGGAGCAGAAAAAGGTCGAGCAGGAAGCGGTGAGAGCAGCGGAACAAAAGAAAGAGGAAGCTGCTCAAAAGGCCGAAGAAGCCAAGAAGGCCGATGAGGCGAAAAAAGCGGACGAGGCGAAAAAGGCAGACGAAGCCAAGAAAGCCGACGAAGCGAAGAAAACCGCCGAGGCCAAGAAGGCAGAAGAGAAACAATTGGCTGATATAGCCAAGAAGAAAGCCGAAGAAGAAGCCAAGAAAGCCGCTGAAGAAGAGGCCAAGAAAGCGGCCGCTGAAGAAGCGAAGAAAAAGATTGTCGAGGACGCGAAGAAAAAAGCGGCCGAAGACGCCAAGAAGAAAGCTGAAGCTGAAGAGGCGAAAAAGAAAGTCGCCGAAGACGCGAAGAAGAAAGCCGCCGCCGACGCCGCCAAGAAAAAGGCCCAGGACGCAGCGCGTAAATCCGCCGAAGAGAAAAAGGCCCAGGCCCTGGCAGATTTGCTTTCCGACACGCCGGAGCGCCAGCAGGCATTGGCCGATGAGCAGGGCGATGAAGTCGCCGGCAGCTTCGATGATCTGATTCGCGCACGAGCGGCGGAAGGCTGGGCTCGTCCACCTTCGGCGCGCAAAGGCATGACGGTAGTATTGCAAATCGGCATGTTGCCCGACGGTACGGTTACCTCGGTCAGCGTGGCCAAGTCCAGTGGCGATGGTCCGTTCGACGCTTCGGCGGTCGCGGCGGTCAAGAACATTGGGCGATTGACGGAAATGCAAGGAATGAAGCCGAGCGATTTTGCTCCCTATCGTTCGTTCAAGATGACATTCACACCTGAGGATCTAGCCTTGTGAGAAACCTTCTTCGATCAATGCTTGTCGTTATCTGCTGCCTGGCAGGGATAGCGGTAGCAGAGGAAAAGAACATCCTGGTCACCAGCGGCAGCGACCGGGCGACCCCTATCGCCGTCGTTCCGTTCGGTTGGCAGGGCGGCAGCGTCCTGCCGGACGACATGGCTGAAATCATCGGCAACGACCTGCGCAACTCGGGTTACTACGCGCCGATTCCGAAGCAGAACATGATCAGCCTGCCGACCCAGGCCAGCGAGGTCATCTACCGTGACTGGAAGGCCCTGGGCGCCCAGTACATCATGGTCGGCAGCATCGTGCCGGCCGGCGGTCGCCTGCAGGTGCAATACGCCCTGTTCAACGTCGCCACCGAGCAGCAAGTGCTGACCGGCAGCGTGTCGGGCAGCGTCGACCAGCTGCGCGACATGGCGCACTACATCTCCGACCAGTCGTTCGAGAAACTCACCGGTATCAAGGGTGCGTTCTCTACCCGCATGCTCTACGTGACAGCCGAACGCTTCTCCGAGAAGAACACCCGCTACACGCTCCAGCGCTCCGACTATGACGGTGCCCGTGCAGTGACCCTGCTGCAGTCGCGCGAGCCTATCCTGTCGCCGCGTTTCGCCCCCGATGGCAAGCGTATCGCCTATGTATCGTTCGAGCAGAAGCGTCCGCGCATCTTCATGCAGCACATCGACACCGGTCGTCGCGAGCAGATTACCAACTTCGAAGGCTTGAACGGCGCGCCAGCCTGGTCGCCGGACGGTACCCGCCTGGCGTTCGTGCTGTCCAAGGACGGTAACCCGGACGTCTACGTGATGAACCTGGCGTCGCGTTCGATTTCCCGTGTCACCAATGGCCCGGGCATCAACACCGAACCGTTCTGGGGCAAGGACGGCTCGACCATCTACTTCACCTCCGACCGTGGCGGCAAGCCGCAGATCTACAAGACCAGTGCCGGTGGCGGCGGTGCCGAGCGCGTGACGTTCGTGGGTAACTACAATGCCAACCCTAAACTGTCGGCGGACGAAAAGACCCTGGTGATGATCCATCGCCAGGATGGATTCACCAATTTCAAGGTGGCGGCCCAGGATTTGCAGCGCGGTAGCGTAAAAATCCTCACTGATAGCACTCTGGACGAGTCACCTACTGTTGCGCCCAACGGCACCATGGTAATCTACGCCACCCGCCAGCAGGGCCGGGGAGTCTTGATGCTCGTGTCCATTAATGGACGCGTGAGGCTCCCGCTTCCTACCGCTCAAGGCGAAGTCAGAGAACCGTCCTGGTCCCCTTACCTGAACTGACGCGGCGCAATACGTTTTACTTAACACACTGGGGTTCATTAGGAGTTTCACGATGGAAATGCTGAAGTTTGGTAAATTTGCTGCGCTGGCTCTGGCCATGGCTGTAGCTGTAGGTTGCTCGTCCAAAGGCGGCGACAACGCCGGTGAAGGCGCTGTTGATCCAAACGCTGGTTACGGCGCTAACACTGGTGCAGTTGACGGCTCCCTGAGCGAAGAAGCTGCTCTGCGCGCAATCACCACCTTCTACTTCGAATACGACAGCTCGGACCTGAAGCCAGAAGCCATGCGCGCTCTGGACGTTCACGCCAAAGACCTGAAAGCAAACGGCGCTCGCGTTGTTCTGGAAGGCAACACCGACGAACGTGGTACTCGTGAGTACAACATGGCACTGGGCGAGCGTCGTGCGAAAGCCGTTCAACGCTACCTGGTACTGCAAGGTGTTTCCCCAGCTCAGCTGGAACTGGTTTCCTACGGCGAAGAGCGTCCAGTTGCTACCGGCAACGACGAGCAGTCCTGGGCTCAAAACCGTCGCGTCGAACTGCGTAAGTAATTCGTCATGCGAACGTGCCGTCGTGCTGTAACTGTCCTGGCTCTCAGCCTCGCGCCGCTTGCGGCGTGGGCTGCGGTTCCTGTGGTCGATAACCAGACCGGCTATGAAAATAGCGGGAGCAGTTATCCGCCTGCAGGTTACGGTACGAACGGCGCCTATGCCGGGGGAGGGGTTTCGGCCCCTGTCTCGGCACAGGGCCAGCTGTTCAACCAACTGCAGCAAATGCAGGATCAGATCTCGCGCCAACAGGGTGTGATCGAAGAACTGCAAAATGATATTTCGCGCATGAAGCAAGAAAACCTGGAGCGATACCAGGATCTTGATCGGCGCATAGGAACCGGCGTTGCACCTGCCGCGACTCCTGAGAATTCTCCAGCCGGTGGCGACTTGAACGCCCCCGGTGCAGCCGCAGGCGCCGGAGCAGCCGCTCCAACAGCCCCTGCAGCCGGTGGTGAGCCGGCTGATCCGGCGAAGGAAAAGCTTTATTACGATGCTGCCTTCGACCTGATCAAGGCCAAGGATTTCGATAAGGCCAGCCAGGCCTTTTCCGCTTTCCTGCGCAAATACCCAAACAGCCAGTACTCGGGTAACGCGCAATACTGGTTGGGTGAAGTGAACCTGGCCAAAGGTGACCTGCAAGGTGCCGGCCAGGCATTTGCCAAGGTCTCGCAGCTGTACCCCAAGCACGCCAAGGTGCCGGATTCGTTGTACAAGCTGGCTGACGTGGAACGCCGCCTCGGTCACACCGACAAGGTAAAAGGCATTTTGCAGCAGGTGGTGGCCCAGTATCCGGGTACGTCCGCTGCCCAGTTGGCCCAGCGCGATCTGCAGCGCATGTAAGGCTGTTTGACCCGCTTGGAAGAAACCCGCGCTTGTCGCGGGTTTTTTCGTTAGAATTCACGCCCTTTTTCTGAAACACGCTTCTTGGGATCTACGCGTTGGCGGGGTTGCTTGAAGTGCCTGACGGAGGCGGACAGCCTGTTTAGCTGTTACGCCCGTGGCGACTATGCAAGACACATTGAGAATTACCGAAGTTTTTTACTCGTTGCAGGGTGAAACGCGGACGGCCGGGCTGCCCACTGTATTTGTGCGCCTCACCGGTTGCCCGTTGCGTTGCCAGTACTGCGACAGTGCCTATGCCTTCAGCGGCGGCACTTTGCGAACCCTCGACGATCTCCTCGAACAAGTGGCCGGCTTTCGCCCCCGCTATGTTTGCGTGACCGGCGGTGAGCCCTTGGCGCAACCCAACGTCATCCCCTTGCTCAAGCAGTTGTGCGATGCAGGCTATGAGGTCTCGCTGGAAACCAGCGGCGCCTTGGACATTTCGCCAGTCGACCCACGGGTCAGTCGCGTCGTGGACCTGAAAACCCCAGGTTCCAAGGAAGCGCATCGCAACCGTTATGAGAACATCGAGCTGTTGACCCCCAACGATCAAGTCAAGTTCGTCATTTGCTCGCAGGAAGACTACGACTGGGCCGTGTCCAAACTGATCCAGTATGGACTCGACCAGCGGGCCGGCGAGGTGTTGTTTTCACCGAGTCATCACGACCTCAATGCCCGGGAACTGGCCGATTGGGTCGTGGCGGACAATTTGCCGGTGCGCCTGCAATTGCAGCTGCATAAATATCTTTGGAACGATGAGCCGGGGCGCTGACATGATTGAACAAACCACGATTCCAGAAAAGCGCGCGGTCATCCTGTTGTCCGGTGGCCTGGACTCGGCAACTGTCGTGGCCATGGCCCGTGCAGACGGCTATAGCTGCTACACCATGAGTTTCGATTACGGCCAGCGTCACCGCGCCGAGCTTCATGCCGCCGAGCGGGTAGCCCGTGACCTCGGCGTAGTCGAGCACAAGGTGATCGGCCTGAACCTCAATGGCATCGGTGGTTCGGCCCTGACCGACAGCTCCATTGACGTGCCCGAGGCGCCGAGCGAAGGCATTCCGGTGACCTACGTGCCGGCGCGCAACACCGTGTTCCTGTCGCTGGCGCTGGGCTGGGCCGAAGTGCTGCAGGCGCGAGATATCTTTATTGGCGTCAACGCCGTGGATTATTCCGGTTACCCGGACTGCCGCCCGGAGTTCGTCGAGTCATTCGAGCGCATGGCCAACCTGGCGACCAAGGCCGGCGTAGAAGGACAGGGCTTTCGCATCCAGGCGCCGCTGCAAAATCTCAGCAAGGCCGACATCATCAAGGCGGGAGTGAAGCTGGGCGTGGACTATGGCCTGACCGTTTCGTGTTACCAGGCCGATGATCAGGGCCGCGCTTGCGGCAAGTGCGACAGCTGCCGACTGCGTGCGGAAGGCTTCTCAGCGGCGGGCGTAAGCGATCCAACCCCTTATTTTTGATTTATTTCAAATTAAGTGTTGAATAGTCCTTAGAAATCAGTATTATACGCGCCACCACACAGAGGGTCGTTAGCTCAGTTGGTAGAGCAGTTGGCTTTTAACCAATTGGTCGTAGGTTCGAATCCCACACGACCCACCATTTTCTGTAATTTTAAAAGTCTGGAAGGCCCACGCAAGTGAGGATTTCCGGATTTTTTTTTGCCTGATAAAAGTCAGAACCTGAACCGCTCGACGACTCGAGCGGTTCTCGGCTGATTAGAGCAGGCCGTCCTCGGCACAGACTTTGATGATCTGTTCGCGAAACCAGCTGTTGGCGCTATCCTGGCTCGGTTTTTCGCTCCACATCATGTCCAGCGTGAAGTTCGGTAAACCTGCCGGTGGTCGACGATGGCTGAACGTGTCCTCGTCGCAGGTTAGCGCTTGAATGCGTCGAGGCAAGGTCAGGATGAAGTCGGTACCGGTGATCATGTTCAATGCCGCTACATAGCTGTTGGCCCGAGCGACAATCTGTCGGTTATAGCCTTGCCGGGTGAGCCATCCATCGATCATGTTGGTGTCGGATGTCCAGGGTGTCGGAAAAACATGCTGGCATGCCACAAACGATTCCAGGCTGAACGCCTCTTCCGGCAGTATGAAGTTCTTATCGACCACGCAAACCAATTCATCTTCCAGTAATACTTGCGAGCGCAATCCCTTGACGCCGCTATGGAAGTTAGGGCCGAAGCAAATAACCAGGTCGAAGCGACCCTCCATCAACTCGTTGGCTGGAATATCCTTGTGGAATTTAGTGATATTAATGATGACCGGGAAACGGCCGCCAATAAAACGCTTGACTAATTTAGGCAGGATGAGTAGTTCGAAATATTCGGGTGCGCAGACATTGAAGGTTATCTCTTTCTGATTCGGATCGAATGCCGGGATGCCAGAATGACATGTGTTTATTATTTTAAGGATGTTAAGTATGTGCGGGTACATCGCCGTGGCTTTGCTTGTCGGAAGCATGCCGCTGCGGGTATTAACAAATAGTTCATCTTCGAAGCACGTGCGCAGCTTCTTTAGGCAATAGCTTACGGTTGATTGGCTCACGCACAGGGCTTCGGACACCTCGGTGACGCTGTTCTGTTCGTGCACCGCGACAAACACCATCAGGTCCTGCATGTCCAGCTTTCTAAGCATATTACTATTGAGCATAAGATCCTTCTTGACGCCTTCCATTGACACGCATCCCCTGCCTTTATGACAGGAACGTTTATTTATATATTAGCGGAAGCAATTTATTTTTTAAATGGTCAGTAGGAAAATTCCCCAATATGCTCGCCTCGCTTTTATAGAAATCCTGCACAAGGACGGAGGAGGACGATATGCAAATACGTGTCGCAGAAACTAAGACAGCGTTATGGGTGCAAGCTACAGAAGTTGTAAAGGAGAAATTTCGCAGTTCTTATTCGGCCTCGGTTGAACCGAATCCGCAATACTTTGCGGTGACTCAGGATCCGGCTGATCGTATTCTTGCTTGCGCGGGTATTACCTTTGCGGATCACCGAACACTGTTTTCCGAGCAATACCTGACGCAACCCATCGACGAGATATTGTCCCTGCGATTCGAAAAGACGATCGAGCGCTCGAATATTGTCGAGATTGGAAACCTGATTTCCCATCACCTGACGGCCGGCATGATCTTGGTCAATATGATTCCATTGTTGGCCTGGTGCATGGGCGGACATTACTTGTTGTGCACGGTGACACCTCGCGTACGGCAAATGATGGAGAGTTGCCAGATCGATTTCGAGCCCCTGCTGACCGCGGACCCAACGCGCCTGACCGACGACGGCGGCAAGAACTGGGGGAGCTATTACGCCAAGTTGCCCGTCACGGGGTTCATCCGGGTCGACCCGCAACGTTCACGTTTCGCCGCCATGACGCTCAATACCTCATTCACTCAACTTCCCGGTAACGGCCTGGCGAGGGCGCAGCCGTGAGCGGCGGGTTTATCACTCAGCTACAACGGGCGTTGCGGGACAATCGCCAAGCCGTCTGCGCGGTTGACTGGTTGGACTCCGGCCAGGAATCGGTGGCACTGACCTATGGCGAGCTGGAGCACCGGGCCCTTAACCTGGCGGCCGAACTGCAGCGACGTTTCCCTGAGCCGGCCTATGGCGATCATGTGGTGTTGGGGATTGCCACGCGCAACAGCAGCGACTGGCTGGTCGCCGACCTGGCCTGTCTGTTCGCCGGGATCACCGCGCTGCCGCTGCCGCTGGCGTTCAGTCAATCCCAGGCCGAGCACCTGGCGTCGCGTTGCGATGGGTTTCTGGTGGATGCGGCAGGGCAGCGAACGCTGGCGCAGCGCTGGAAACTGAATTTTTCCGACAGTCGCCTGCGTCGCCTCAACGAGCCAGCGATCGAACAGGCTTTGCGGCACACGCCGGACGGCGAGGGAGAGTGGATCTGCAAGATCATCCATACCTCGGGCACCACCAGCCGGCCAAAGGGGGTGCGCCTGAGCAATCACGCGGTCGGCACGGTGCTGGCCTCGCTGCGCCAGAGCATGCCAGCCAATGCTCATCGCCGTTACCTGTCGCTGGTGCCGCTGAGTCTGCTGCTGGAGCAAGTCACCGCCGCTTACCTGCCACTGTTGGCGGGTGGGACCGTGCATTTCCTGCCGTCGGACGAACCGCTGCTCGGTGAACCAGGGGCGTCGGCACAGCGCCTGGTCGACTGGATCCTGCGGGTCCAGCCAACGGCTCTGACGGTGCCACCGGTCATGGTCAATCGGTTCCTGGAGCAGGTCAATGAAGGTGGCGAGCAGGGCGAGCAACTGGCGCGCTACCTGACATCGGGCGCGCATATCACCTGTGGCGGAGCGGCGGTGAGTATCGATGTCCTGCGCGGCTTGGCCGAGCAAGGAATCGAGGTGTACCAGGGCTACGGGCTTTCGGAGAACGCGTCGGTGGTCAGCGTGAACACTTGCGAACAGCAGCGTCTTGGCAGTGTCGGTAAGCCGTTGCCCCATGTCCAGGTGCGGATCGGCGCCGACCAGACCATCGAGGTCAAGAGCAGCTCGCTGTTCAGTGGCTATTCGGGAATTGACCCCAGCGCCTGCTCCATGTCGGACGACGGTTGGATGGACACCGGTGATCTGGGGGCGCTGGATGCCGATGGCTATCTCTACGTGCACGGGCGCAAGAAGAACGTGATCTGCCTGCCCAATGGCCGCAACGTCAGCCCCGAGCAGGTTGAGCTGGAGTACCGCAAATATCCCGGCGTGAACGACGCTGCGGTGTTTTTCGACGAGCAGCACGGTCTGGTGGCGTTGCTGTGCGTCGAGTCGACACCGCCGCGCGATGAATTACTCGCCTGGTCGGCGGGGCGTTTCTCCGACATCGAGCGACCGAACCGGCTCTGGTTGTTGACCTGGGACGATCCGTTGATCGAGCAGCTCTACACCGTTACCGGTCGGCCGAAACGCGCCGATATCGCCACTGCTTTTTCCACTCTGCAAAGGAATGCATCCAATGAGCACACCTGCCTTTCACTTTGAGAACCCGGACGTCGCCATCGTTGAGTCGCGCCACTTCGCCAGCCTGGGCAAGGCTGAGTTGTATGGGCTGCTGGGACATTATGGTGTCGTACTGTTTCGTAACTGTATTCACAACGCCGAGGACTTCAGTGCGTACGTGAAGCAAAACAGTTCGCGCTTGAGCCTGGATCCGGCCCGGGTCATGGTCGGCGGCGCGGCGCAGTTAGTGGATGCCGGACGCCAGGCGGTCGGACTGCACTGCGAAAATGGCAACTCACCGTTCTGGCCGGACATGACCTGGTTCTATTGCCAGGAAGCACCGCGCAAGGGTTCGCAAACCACCCTGTGTGACGGCGAACGGGTGCTGGAAAAACTGTCCCCGGGCTGTCGCACGTTCTTTGAAGAAAACCCGATTCGCTACAGCCGCACCGTGGCGGGGGATAAATGGCGCCGGCTGGTCTGTCATTACTCGCCGACGTTGTCGGATCCGGCGGCCGTCCGTATCGAGGATCTGTTGCAAATTATCGGTGGCGACCCGCAAACCCTGATTTCCTTCAATCCGGCCGATGATTCGATCCATTACGCCTTCAGCACATCGGCGATCCTGACGTCTCCCTTCAGCCGGCGTCCGGCCTTTGCCAACAGCATTCTGGGGCCTTCTTTCAACTACGAAGCACCGGTCATCGATACGCTGGCCGGGCAGCCGATTCCTGCCCAATTCCTGGCTGAAATCGCCAAGGTCTCCGCCGATTACACCTGCCCGGTTGGCTGGCGTGACCACGATGTGGTGATGATCGATAACCGTCGGGTCATGCACGGTCGGGAAACCATCGTCGACGAGCGTCGGCGCATTTTCAACGCGTTGAGCTATCGCTGAGAGATGTCATGAAAAACAACAAACAGATTATCGGCGGGCAGTATGAGACCTACCTCGACGGTGAGGGGCGGCAGGTCATTGACCTGACCGGCGGGTTTGGGTTCCAGGTGCCGTCCGTGATTGAGGCGGTCAACCGCCAGGCGCAGGTCATGGGCCTGTCCAATCGGGTGCTGATGTCCGAACCGCTGATTGCCTTGTGTCGGCGCCTGGCCGAGCTGTTGCCCGCGCCGCTGGCCAGTTCTTATGTGTGCAGCTCCGGCGACGAGGCTTTCGAGGGCGCCTTGAAGTTATGCAAAGGGCTCAAGCCCAAGGGCAACACCATCGTGTTTATCCAGGGCGGCGACTACGGCTCGCTGACGTACGGGCGCTGCCTCAATGCCACGCAAGGTGACCTGGGTGTCCAGGCCTTCCTCGGATTAAAACGGGTGGCGATCCGTCACCTGGCTGACCTGGACACGGTGGACTGGAGCGATTGCTTCGCGGTGTGCCATAGCAATACCCGCACGGATGCGAACGGCCGGCTACGGTTGTTCGACGCTGATTTGATCGAGCAATTGCATGCTCGCGCGGCAAAAGCGTCGGCACCGGTCATTGCGGTCGATACCCACAGCTGCCTCGGCGGTTTGGGTTCGCTGTTCGGCTTCCAGCGTTATCGTCCGATTCCGGACATCGTTGTACTCGGCGGGCCCCTGGGCGGCAGTGCCATTCCCATCGGCACCTATACCTGCAGCGAACACATGGCCTGGCAGGTCTACGGGCGCAGCAGCCCGGCCAAACACGGCAGCACCACCGCCGGTAATCCAATGGCCTGCGTGGCGGCCCTGGCCGCGCTGGATTACGTACAAACCCACGACTCGCCCCGGCGCTGCCAGGAAAACGGCGAGCACCTGGCACAAGCCCTTGCGTCATTGGGGGCTGTGGCCGTGGGCGCCTGGGTCAGCCTGCCGCTGGCCGATGGCCTGCAACCGGCCGTGTTGTGCGAGGCGCTTTACCAGCGGGGTGTCTACGTCAGTACGCCCCGCGGCCGCGAAATGATCTTGCGCTGCCCGATCACCGCGCGCCCCGAGCAGATCCAACGTGCCGCAGTCATCATCAAGGAGACGTTAAGCCATGTCCTTACTCAGGCCGCATGAACAACTGCTGGACGACTGCCAGCGCCACTGGAGCGCGTCGGCGGCCAAGCTGTATCGCCTTGGCAAGACCACTGTCGAGCAGCAGGCCGATGGCATCCACGTCACCGACCACACCGGCAAGCGCTTCATCGACTGCGCGTGCAGCTACGGGGTGTTTATCGTCGGGCATCGCAACCCGATGGTGCGTAAGCGGGTGCAGGCGCAGTTGAATCAACTGGCCTGGGTGCCGGAAGGCCGGCGCCATCCGTTGCAGGACACCTTGTCCGAGCGGCTGTGCCAGTTGGTGCCGGGGGAGTGGGGCGACGTGCAATTCATGGCCTCGGGTGCCGAGGCCGTCGAGCAGAGCCTGCGCTATGTGTTGCGGATCCAGCCCCAGCGGCGTGGCATCGTGGTGATGAGCGGTTCCTACCATGGCAAGACCCTGGCGGCGATGAGCATCCTCGGCCAGCGGCAGAACCATGGCAGCTATGGTATCGATCCTCCCGACGTGACCTGCGTGCCCTACGGTGATTTCGCCGCGTTGCAAAAGGCCGTGGGCGAGGGCGTGTGCGCGGTATACGTCGAGCCGATTCTGGGCGGGGCTCATTTGCAGGTGCCGCCGGTGGGCTACATGGCCAATATCCGGGCCCTGTGCGACGCCACCGGCACCCTGTTGGTGGCCGATGAAATCCAGACCGGTTTCGGTCGCTGCGGCAAATGGTTCGCCGTGCAATACGATGACGTGGTGCCCGATATCATGATCCTTTCCAAGGGCTTGACCGGTGGCTACACCTCGTTTGCCTGCGCCCTGTACAGCCAGCTCCTGGCCAGCCAGTACCCCCTCGGCGATATCGAGCCGGATATGCGTACCAACGGCGGGCATCCAGTCGCGTGCGCTTCGGCGCTCGCGGCCATCGATTACATTGAGCAAAACGGCCTGGTGGAGTTGGCCCGGGTCAACGGCGGCGTGTTGCGCCACGGCCTGCAACGGCTGGCACTGCGGTATCCGCACATTGTCGAGGACGTGCCGGGCGTCGGTTTGATGACGGGCCTGCGCCTGCGTGGCTCGGTCTATGAGGCCTTGATGAGCATGGAATTGGGCAAACGCGGTGTGCATGCCGGGCATTCAATGAATGAAAAGGCCAAACGTCCGGTGCTGCGCTTTTATCCGCCATTGAATATCGAACCCGAAGCGTTGCGGCATGTCCTGGCGATGATCGAAGAGGCTCTGGAAGCCATTGACCAACGTCCGGCACTGGCGGTGAAGGCGTTTTCGCTGGTGGTGCGCAATATGTACCAGTTGCCTAACAAATGGCTGCGCGGCAAGAGAGCGTCGTGAGCATGTTCAATCCTGACACGTTGACCCTACGGGAAATGGCCGGTCTGCTGCGCCGTGGCGTGCTGACCAGCGTGACGTTGCTGGAGTTCTACTTGCTGCGCATCAAG
The DNA here is from genome assembly GCF_014268645.1 of Pseudomonas sp. SWRI154. NCBI lineage: Bacteria > Pseudomonadati > Pseudomonadota > Gammaproteobacteria > Pseudomonadales > Pseudomonadaceae > Pseudomonas > Pseudomonas sp. SWRI154. The sequence continues at coordinate 60,101 of NZ_JABWQW010000011.1, read as the reverse complement.
GAGCGTAATCGGCGGATCAATGCATTGATCCAACTGGCGCGGATGGGGCTCAAGCCGTAACGGTTCTGGCGTTGCGGCTGCTGATCACCATTGCCAGCATGCCGCCCCCCACCAGCGCCGCGCCGATGATCTCGATCATCATTGGCTGCTGCCCGAGCCAGAACCCATTCAGCAGGGTGACGAACAGGGTGTTGAGGTAGACGTAGGAAACCACCGTGGATGGCGCGATCACCCCGATTGCCCGGTGTAAGAGCCAGAACGTGGCGAGGGTTCCGAACAAGGCCAGGTACACCAGCCAGCCGATGTCCAGCGTCGACAGTTGCAGACCGCTGCGCCACCCGCCGCTGACCAGGCAGAACACCAGCAGGAACAGCGAACCGAACAGCATGTTCCAGAACGTCATCGCTACCGGATCACGGCCCTGCAACGCTGTCGCCTTGAAGCGTTGGCTCAACGGCGAATACAGTGCCATCGCCAGGCAACCGGTCCCGAACACCAGCACCGGATAGAGGTCCGGCATCTGTCCCGGGACCGAGCCTTTGAGCGTCAGCAACAACGCGCCGGATGCAGCGAGCAGCATGGGCGGCAAGCGCGTCTTGAGGTTCGAGCCGGGCAGCAGCAACGCCTCGAAAAGCAACGTCATCAAGGGCACCAACGTATACAGCGTCGCGGTGTTTACCGCTGAGGTGTAGCGCAGCGCTTCGAACAGCGAACCAAAGTAAGTCGCCAACAGCAGGCCGAGCACGGCGTGGGCCAGCAGCCCTTTGATGGAAATGTGCGAGGTGCTTTTCAGGAGCACCAGTGGTAGGAACATCAGTGCGCTAAACAGCAGCCGCAGGCCCGTGAGCAGGATCGGGTCGATGGTCTGGCTGACCTGGGCCGCTGCAAAGAACGATGAAGCGATCAGCATCGCCCAAATGAGCATGCCCCAGTGAGCGGCGGCAAAGCCGACGTGTTTCATCAAGGTCTTATTCCTATGTTGCGGACTGGAACGCCATGATCGACAAGACGGCCTGCCGTCATGGGTGAACTGTCAAAACCGGGGCTGTATTGGCGGCAATCCCGTAGGGATTGTCTTCGTCGACTAACTGATATACCGCGCGTATTGCTTGGGGTTGAAGCGCAGGAGCATCAGCATCATCAACGCCATGACGGCGGTGAGCGACCACCAGGCCCACTCGAAGCTGCCCAATTGATCGCGAATCATCCCGGCAATCAATGGCGAGAGCCCGGCGATCAGGTAGCCGATGCCTTGCACGAACGCCGTCAGGCCACCGGCCCTTCGGGGGGTGTCCAGGTGGTCGAGGGACACGATCAAGCTCATCGGGAACAGGCCGCCGATGCCCAGGCCCAACAAGCAAGGCCACAACAGGCTGAAGCGTTCCGGGCTAAGGATCAGGCCGCAGAACCCGCCCATGATCAGCGCCAGTAACACGGCGAGGACCACGCGTTTATCCTGGCTGCGATTGGCTATCGCCGGGGTGACGAGGCCGGACAGCACTTCCATGGCCGTGAGGAACCCCAGCAACAGGCCGGCGTGCTGTTCACTCCAACCCTTCTCCACGTAGTACGGGGCCAGCCAGGCCAGTACACAGGTGTAGGAGGCGGTGCCCAGGCCGAAAAAAATCGCCAGCAACCAAGCCCGGGAATTGCTAAAGAACGACGCTTGCCGACGGACGGGGGCTTCGGGCATCGGTGTCACGGCTGCGCGCAGGGCGTACCAGCAACCCAGGGCCACCAACGCCAACAGCGCCCAGATCGCCAGGCCGATGCGCCAACTGCCGGTCTGCGTCAGGACAAAAGGTGCAAACGACGCGGCAATGGCCGCTCCGCCCATGATCGACGTGACATACAGCCCCATGAACAGCGAGACGTTGCCGGCGAAGCGCGACTTGATCAGTGCCGGCATCACAGCCTGGATCAGGGCGATCCCGATTCCGGCCACGACCGCACTGGCGATCAATCCGGCGGCGCTGTCCAGATACAAGCGCGATGCCGTGGCGATGGCGATGATCAACAGCGACAGGACGACGGTGCGGTGTTCACCGATGCGCAGGGCGACGCGCATGCCCAGGAACATCGCCAGACCCATCGCCATGACCGGCAACATGGTCAGTAGCGATGCCATGCTGAAACTCAAGGGCACCTCACCGCGAATGGCCGATAACAACGGCCCGACCGCAGCCATCGAAGGCCGCAGATTCAGTGCCACCAGCACGATGCTGACCATCAGCCAGACGGCGTGGGTGCTTGAGGTTCGAATACTTTCCATGACAGGGCCTTGGCTAAAACAAAGCATCATTTAGTCTGGGGAGCGGTGATGGGGCAAATTGAAAACTGGCGGGGCTTATTGAATAATTAAATGCCGCCCACCCGGCCTTTGTGGCGAGGGAGCTTGCTCCCGCTGGGCTGCGAAGCAGACCCGAAAAGGATGGATACCATTTGCCTGGCATACCGAGTGCTCAGGTTTTGGGGGCGCTTCGCACCCCAGCGGGAGCAAGCTCCCTCGCCACGGACTCATGGGGCGCGAGACGGTTATTCCATCGCCGGGCTCAGCGTCCCAAGCCACGCCACCAATCCAAGAATCACGACGGCTAGGGAGAACTCCAAAGCCATGCTGCGCCGCAGCGCAGTTACCGCGATGCGGTGCTCGCCGGTCTGTCGGGCCTGTTCCAGCAGCGGAGTCAGGCGAAAACGGTTCAGCGCGGCGAACACCAGCATGGCCGAGAACAAGATGAGCTTGAAGGTCAGCAACTGACCATAAGTGCTGTCGAACAGCCCTGCGACACTTGGGCCGACGATGAACAGATAGTTGGCCACGCCTGTCACGCTGATGACTGCCACGATCACCGCCCCGACGATTTCAAACCCAACCAATGACCGGACCAGTATCGCCAGCTGAGGTTCAGCCTGGCGAAGCAGGAGGGTAAACGCGGCCAGGGCGCCGACCCAGCCACCCGCCGCCCACAGGTGCAGGAAGTCGGTGATGAACTGCCAGTTGCGACGTGAGCCTTCGTTCATGGCGCCGTGGCCTGCCCAGGCCAGCGTCGCCAGCGCCACAGCCCCGGCCAGGGTGACCAGGACCAGGCTGGCCGTCGGCCAAGGTTTATTGAGCGCCATGGCAAAACCGGCCAGCAGCAACGCCACGATGCGCAACGTGCAAGCCAAGCCGACCTCGGTTTCCAGCACCATCATTTCAATGTGCGGCCACAGTTCGGCCCACTCCGAAACACCGCTCATCGCCCAGGCCATGCACGCCATCGCAGCCAAGGAGAGCAACCCACCCAGCACCGCCGTGATCACCAACAGCGGCGCGAAAGGCAACTGCGCGCCGGACACCCGCTCCTGGCCTCGCAGGCTGTAGAGGCCAAACGCGGCCAGGCCGAACAGCAACATCAGGTCCAGGTACAGGGCAAAGCGTAGCGAGATGTTGATCGAGTCGCTCATCAACTCACTTCACCTTGAACGTGACGTTGCCGGTGATCGGGTGAGTGTCGGACGATACCGCGCGCCACTGGACTTGATAGGTGCCGGCGGTGAGTGGGGCATTCGGCGTGATAACCATGGTTTTCGGATCGTCGCTGCCGGAAACCCTGGCCGCCATGGGCATCGGCGCATGGGCCGACATGCCGGGCATCGCGGTCATCACCAGCTTGGCGCCGGAGAACTTGGTAATGAGATTTTCGGAAAAGTGCAGCTCGATCTTCGCCGGTGCCGCACCTTCGGCGCCTTCGGCCGGCGTGGAGGACAGCAGTTTCGGATGGGCCTGGGCCAAGCCACTGAACAACAGGCCGGCGGACAAGGCGACAGCGGTTTTGATGAATGACATGCAAGGACTCCTACAGCTCGTTTTTAGTTTTAAGTGAAGCAGGTCGGCGGATCAGAACCACAGGCGTACGCCTAGCACCAGGCGTGCTTCGCTGCGGTCTTCGCCTTCATCCCGGGCGTAGTCGGCGGTATTGCCGTAGACACGGTTCCAGGTGACGCCGATATAGGGGGCGAACTCGCGGCGGATTTCGTAGCGCAGTCGCAGGCCGACTTCGGTGTCTGACAGCCCCGAGCCGACGCCGTGGGCGGGGTCGTTTTTGCCGTAGAAGTTGGCTTCGGCGGTGGGCTGCAGGATCAGACGGTTAGTCAGCAGGATGTCGTAGTCGCCTTCCAGGCGTGCCGCGCTCTGGCCGCCTTCGCCGATGAACGCGGTGGCCTCGGCTTCGAAGTTGTACAGCGCCATGCCTTGCACACCGAACGCGGCCCAGGTTTGCGGGTCGCCTGGCTTGAAGTCCTGGCGCACGCCGGCCACCACGTCCCACCACGGGCTGATGGCATGTCCCCACAGCGCCTGGAGCTCGGCTTCTTCAGTCTTGCCGTTGAGGCGCTCGCCTTCGGAGCGCAGCCATAGACGATCGATGTCGCCGCCAATCCAGCCGGAGGCATCCCAGCTCAGGGCGCTGCCATCATTGGCGTCTTGCCATTCGAGTTGGTCGATGAGAAAAAAAGAATGGATGGCGCTGTCATGCACCGCATGCCCGCCATGATCCTCATAGACGGCGGCGCGGTCGGCAGCGGTCAGCTCCGGGATTGGCGTGCGGCTGGTGACGGGGGCCGACTGCATCGGCTCCATGCCCTGCATCGAGTCCATGCCTTGCATCTGGCCATGGTCCATCCCCTGCATCTGGCTGTGATCCATGCCTTGCATCGTGTCGCTCGCCGCCCAGGCCGAAACGCTGGTGCCGAGGGCAAGGGCGGCCACGGGCAGGGTAGGGTATTTCAACAGGCTGATCATGGTCGGCTCCTCATTCCTGCACCCGGACTTCACGGAACATGCCCATTTCCATATGGAACAGCAGGTGGCAGTGATAGGCCCAGCGTCCAAGCGCATCGGCGGTCACGCGGTAGCTGCGCCTGGAACCCGGCGGCACGTCGATGGTGTGTTTGCGGACCAGGAACTGGCCGTTCTCATCTTCCAGGTCGCTCCACATGCCATGCAGGTGGATGGGGTGGGTCATCATGGTGTCGTTGATCAGCACGATGCGCAGGCGTTCGCCATACTTGAGCAGCAGTGGCGCGGCGTCGGAGAACTTCACGCCGTTGAACGACCAGGCGAACTTTTCCATGTGCCCGGTCAGGTGCAGCTCGATCGTTCGGCCGGGTTCGCGGCCGTCGGGGTCGGGGAATGTGCTACGCAAGTCCGAATAAGTCAGCACCTTGCGACCGTTATTGCGCAGCCCCATTCCCGGGTCGTCGAGCTTGGGCTTGACGGTCATGGCCTGCATGTCCACCAAGGGGTTGTCTTTTTCGCTGTCGGGGTGGGCCTGCATGCCTGCCATGCCCGACATGGCTCCGTGGTCCATGTTGGCCATGTCATCCATGCCCTGCATCTGGCCGTGGTCCATGCCTTTCATTTCGCCCATGCCGGCCATGTCGCCGTGATCCATACCGCCCATGCCCATGTCGTCCATGGTGACCAGCGGCCGAGGGTCCAACGGCGGTACCGGCGCCGACAGCCCGGCCCTGGCCGCGAGCGTGCCGCGAGCATAGCCGGTGCGGTCCATCGACTGGGCGAACAGGGTGTAGGCCTCTTGGGTCGGTTCGACGATGACGTCGTAGGTTTCGGCCACGGCAATGCGGAACTCATCGACGCTCACCGGTGTGACGTATTGGCCGTCGGAGGCCACCACCCTCATCTTCAAGCCGGGAATGCGCACGTCGAAATAGCTCATGGCCGAGCCATTGATAAAGCGCAGGCGGATGCGCTCGCCCGGCTTGAACAGGCCAGTCCAGTTCATGTCCGGCGCCTGGCCGTTCATGAGGTAGGTGTAGGTGGCGCCACTGACGTCGGCGAGGTCAGTGGGGTTCATCTTCATCTCGGCCCACATCTTGCGATCGGCCACGGTGGCGGCCCAGCCGTTCTTGCCCACGTCATCGATAAAGTCGCCGACGGTGCGTTTGTTGTAGTTGTAGTAGTCCGATTGTTTCTTGAGCTTGCTCAGGATGTCGCCGGGGGCTTCATCGGTCCAATCGGTGAGCATCACCACGTAGTCCCGTTCGTACTGGAAGGGCTCGGGTTCCTTGGCGTCGATCACCAGCGGGCCGTAGACGCCGGACTGTTCCTGGAAACCGGAGTGACTGTGGTACCAGTAAGTGCCGTTTTGCCTGACCTTGAATTGATACACGTACACGCCGCCGGGCTCGATGCCCTTGAAGCTCAGCCCCGGCACGCCGTCCATGTTGGCCGGCAGCAAAATGCCGTGCCAGTGGATGGACGTGGTGTCCTCCAAGCGATTGCGCACTCGCAGGGTCACGGTATCGCCTTCGCGCCAGCGCAGCAGCGGGCCGGGAATACCGCCGTTGATGGTTTGTGCGGTGCGTGGGCTGCCGGTGAAATTGACCGGGCTCTCGCCGATGAACAGGTCGAATTCGCTGCCGGTGAGTACGTTGGGCTGGCCGGGGCTGGTGACGGCCCAGACGGGCGGGCGCCAAAGGCCGAGGCCGCTGAGGAGGCCTCCCGCGGCCAGGCCCTTTACAAAAGTTCGCCTGGAAGTGTTCGATTGCATGCCGTTGAATCCATCGCTCGATTTTGAAGCAGGCACAGAAGCGGTGCCCTGTGCCGGTTGGAAAAGAAGATGACACAGCCGGACGCGGCGGGTGATTACATTTCAGTCAGCTTGCTGGACGCGTCCGTTTCGGTGGTCGGGCGCAGGTCAGAATGATCTTTTGCAACGGCGGGATATTCTGTAGCCTTGCCGGCTTCACGCTGTCCCGTGCCTGATAGATACTCACTTTCCCGGCGGTACCCGAGTGGTCCGGAGCCGGGTGTATACTCGACTTTCGCGCAAATGCGCCCATAGGTCTTGCGAACATGACGCAGATTTCCGAACGCCTTCTGGTCCAGGCCCATCTCGATGCCAAGCAGCCCAAGCCGCTGACCGCCGAGCAAGAGGCCTGGTACCGCGCCGCCATTGCCGCCGAGCTCAAGGCTCAGGACGCGGTGCTGGTCGCGCACTTCTATTGTGACCCGGTCATCCAGGCCCTGGCCGAAGAGACCGGCGGCTGCGTGTCCGACTCCCTGGAAATGGCCCGCTTCGGTAACGCCCATCCGGCCAAGACCGTGGTGGTGGCCGGGGTCAAGTTCATGGGCGAGACCGCCAAGATCCTCAACCCTGAAAAACGCGTATTGATGCCGACCCTGGAAGCCACCTGTTCCCTGGACCTGGGCTGCCCGGTGGATGAGTTCTCGGCGTTCTGCGATCAGCATCCGGAGCGCACCGTGGTGGTCTACGCCAACACCTCGGCGGCGGTCAAGGCCCGGGCCGACTGGGTGGTGACCTCCAGTTGCGCACTGGAAATCGTCGAGAGCCTGATGGACAACGGCGAGACGATCATCTGGGGCCCAGACAAGCACCTGGGCACCTACATCCAGCGCAAGACCGGCGCCGACATGCTGCTCTGGGACGGGGCCTGCATCGTCCACGAAGAGTTCAAGTCCAAGCAGCTGGAAGACATGAAGGCGCTGTATCCGGACGCCGCCATCCTTGTGCACCCGGAATCGCCAACGTCGGTGATCGAGCTGGCGGACGCCGTGGGCTCCACCAGCCAATTGATCGCCGCAGCGCAGAGCTTGCCGAACAAGACGCTGATCGTCGCCACCGACCGAGGCATCTTCTACAAGATGCAGCAGTTGTGCCCCGACAAAGTCTTCATCGAAGCGCCGACGGCCGGCAACGGCGCAGCGTGCCGCAGTTGCGCGCATTGCCCGTGGATGGCGATGAACACCCTGGAACGCACGCTCCAGGCGCTGAAAGACGGCAGCAACGAGATCTTCGTCGACCCGGCCCTGATCCCCCACGCGATTCGCCCGCTCAAGCGCATGCTGGACTTCACCCAGGCAGCGCGGATGAAATTGGCGGGCAATGCTTGATTGTTGGAATCTTGAGACCTCTGGAGGGCTTGGAGCTTTGAGAGGTCTTGGGACTTGGGAAGTTCTTGTGGCGAGGGAGCTTGCTCCCGCTGGGCTGCGAAGCAGCCCCCTGCTGCCAGCGCCGCATATCTTCAGATAAACCGAACAGGCCTTTTACGACTGCTGCGCAGCCGAGCGGGAGCAAGCTCCCTCGCCACGGGACCGGTGTTTGTTCCTTTATTTGCTCTTCTTCGGAACCCGCACCAGCTGCGTATCCGAATAGATGTCATGCCAGCTGCGCTGGCGCTTGTCGAACAGCGCCCAGATGAAACCTGCGCCCACCAGCAGCAACGACGCAATCGACACCACGAACCGCAAGAGCGCCTGCCACAGGCTGATGGCGGTGCCGTCGGCATTCTGTACGCGGATGCACCAGACCTGCATGCCCAGGGTCTGGCCGTTGTGGGTCCAGAACTTGGCAAAAAAACCGAACAGCACGAATAACAGCACGGTGGACAGCAGCGGGTCACCGTCCAGCGCGCCGGCGTCGGTGAGGGCACGCATCTTTTCTTCGCCGATGATTGCCATCTGGATCATTTTGTAGACGCCACCGGTCACGATCAGCAGCGCCGTGCACAGCAGGAAGTCATAGAACATTGCTGCCAGGCGACGGCCCAGGCCGGCGGGGGGGAAGTTGCCCTGGGGCGTGAGCAGGTGTTTCGGCATGAGGGCCTCGGCGGAAAAAAGAAGCCATTTTACGGATTTACGCCCATAAAAAAGCCCCTGATATCAATCAGGGGCTTTTTTAGTTTGCGAAAGCCTTAGCCTTCGGCTTGAACCTCGTCAGCCTGCATGCCTTTCTGGCCTTGCACGGCTACGAAAGTGACTTTCTGGCCTTCTTTCAGGCTCTTGAAGCCGTTGCCCTGAATGGCGCGGAAGTGCACGAACAGATCCGGACCGTTTTCAGGAGTAATGAAACCAAAACCTTTTTCGTCGTTGAACCACTTGACGGTACCGCTCTGACGATCAGCCATTTTCTTATTTCCTTGACGCTAAATTAATGACAGCCTCTTTCCAGGCGAAAGAGTACTGGGGCTGGGTTGCAGGAAAGTAAGATGACGTCGAACGGGATGTAGCTAACTTCGTAGGCTACTGCCCAGGTCACGATCCAAGCGACCCATGCAAACACAGTGACGAAACTCTACGCCAACTTCCAAGGAAAATACAACCCCCCTCAAGGGCCCGGAATTGCTCAGCTTGGTGGCAGTTTAGATGTCTCGCTGGGGAAGGCTTATTCGAAAGGCACGTCCAGTTGTTCCGTGGCGTTATAAGCACCCGTGAATATCTAAACATGCACCCTTTTATGGCGGTTGCGTTACACATTAGTGCACGTACAACGCAGCCGCGTTACTTATAGAAACAACTAATCAACCGCGATAGTAGCGCTGTGGAACGAATGGCATTTTGCTTACAAGCAAAGGCACTTTTTTCCCACGAACAATGGCCCAGACTTGCGTGTCGAGTGCAACGTAAGCGCTGTCCAGATAACCCATCGCCAACGGCCCGCCCAAGGTCGGGCCGAAACCGCCGCTGCACACGGTGCCGATGGTCTCGCCCGCTTCGTTGACGATCTCGGCACCTTCGCGCACCGGTGTGCGTTCCTGGGGCAGCAGGCCGACGCGTTTGCGGGCCACACCGCCCTGTTGTTGGGCGAAAACGGTTTCAGCCCCAGGAAAACCACCGGCGCGGGCGCCATCGGCGCGTCGGACCTTGGAAATGGCCCACAGCAGGCTGGCTTCGATTGGCGTGGTCTCGGTGTTCATGTCGTGGCCGTAGAGACACAGGCCGGCTTCCAGGCGCAGCGAATCACGGGCGCCAAGGCCAATGGCCGCGACTTCCGGTTCGGCCAGCAGGGCACGGGCGAGTTTCTCCGCATCGGCAGCCGGCACGGAGATCTCGAAGCCGTCTTCGCCGGTGTAGCCCGAACGGCTGACAAAACAATCCACGCCCAGCAACGTAACGCGCTGGAACTGCATGAAGGTCATCTTCGCCACGTCTGGCGCCAGGCGTGCTAGCACGGTGACGGCGGCCGGGCCTTGCAGGGCGAGCAGGGCGCGGGCTTCGAACAGCGGCTCGATGCTGCACTGATCGCCGATGTGGGCGCGCAGGTGGGCCAGGTCCTGATCCTTGCAGGCCGCGTTGACCACCAGGAACAGTTCGTCATTGCCCAGGTTCGCAACCATCAGGTCATCGAGGATACCGCCGTTCTCGTTGGTGAACATGGCATAGCGCTGCATGCCCACCGGCAGGTCGATGATGTCCACCGGCACCAGGGTTTCCAAGGCCTTGGCGGCACCCGCGCCGGTCAGGCGGATCTGGCCCATGTGGGACACGTCGAAGAGTCCGGCCTGATCACGGGTGTGCTGGTGTTCCTTCATTACGCCCAGTGGGTATTGCACCGGCATGTCGTAGCCGGCGAATGGCACCATGCGCGCGCTGAGTTCGAGGTGCAGCGAATGCAGCGGGGTTTTCAACAGTTGTTCGGTGGACATATCAGCTCCTGGAATTTGTGGATGGCACGCATCAGCATTCGATGATGTTGACCGCCAGACCGCCGCGGGCGGTCTCCTTGTATTTGCTTTTCATGTCGGCGCCGGTCTGGCGCATGGTGCGGATGACTTTGTCGAGGGAGACGAAGTGATGCCCGTCGCCGCGCATGGCCATGCGCACCGCATTGATGGCTTTCACCGAACCCATGGCGTTGCGCTCGATGCACGGCACTTGTACGAGGCCGCCGATGGGATCGCAGGTCAGGCCGAGGTTGTGTTCCATGCCGATTTCGGCGGCGTTCTCCACTTGCTGGACCGTACCGCCCAAGACTTCGCACAAGGCGCCCGCAGCCATGGAGCAAGCCACGCCGACTTCGCCCTGGCAGCCGACTTCGGCGCCGGAGATGGAGGCGTTTTCCTTGTACAAGATGCCGATGGCGGCGGCGGTCAGCAGGAACCGGACCACGCCATCTTCATTGGCGCCCGGAATGAAGCGCATGTAGTAATGCAGCACCGCCGGCACGATTCCGGCCGCACCGTTGGTGGGCGCGGTCACGACGCGCCCGCCATAGGCGTTTTCTTCGTTGACCGCCAGGGCGTACAGGTTGACCCAGTCCAGCACCGACAACGGATCGCGCAGCGCGGCTTCCGGGTTCTTGCACAGCTGTCGATGCAGCGCCGCCGCACGGCGCTTGACCTTCAGCCCGCCTGGCAAAATCCCTTCGTTGCGACAGCCAGCGGCCACGCAGTCCTGCATCACCTGCCAGATTTTCAGCAGGCCGGCGCGGGTTTCGGCTTCGGGGCGCCAGGCACTTTCGTTGGTCAGCATCACTTGGCTGATGGACAGGCCATAGGTAGTGCAATGGGCGAGCAGGTCCTTGGCGCTCTTGAACGGGAAAGTCAGGGGAGTGACGTCCTCGACGATCCGGTCAGCGCCGGCCGCGCCTTCATCGACCACAAAACCTCCGCCCACCGAGTAGTACTCGCGGCTGCGCACTTGCAGGCCCGCCGCGTCGAAGGCGCGGAAGATCATGCCGTTGGGGTGAAAGGCCAACGGTTTGCGAATCATCGCCAAGTGCAGCTTTTCATTGAATTCGATGGAGTGTTCACCCAACAGGTTCAGGCGACCGCTGCTGCGAATCTGCTGCAGGCGCGCGTCGACTGTTTCAGTGTCCACGGTGTCCGGGTGCTCACCTTCCAGGCCCAGCAGCACGGCTTTGTCACTGCCGTGTCCTTTGCCCGTGGCACCGAGCGAGCCGTAGAGCTCGACCTTGACGCTGGCAGTGGCATTGAGCAGGTCATCACGACGCAGCCCTTCGGCGAAACGGGCGGCGGCACGCATCGGGCCGACCGTATGGGAGCTGGAAGGACCGATGCCGATCTTGAACAGGTCGAACACGCTTAATGACATGGGAGGCTCCTGGGGGAGCAGCGACAAGCTGTGAGCTACAAGCTGCAAGAAGAGCCGTTCGGCTTTTAACTTGTGGCTTGCAGCTTGAAGCTCGTCGCTGCTTTAAGCGTAACTTTCGATCGATGGGCAGGCGCACACGAGATTGCGGTCGCCGAACACGTTATCGACCCGGCCCACTGGCGGCCAGTATTTGCCTTCGATCAACGACGCCACCGGGTAGACCGCTTGTTCGCGGCTGTAGGGGTGAGTCCACTCGCCGACGAGTTCCGCCGCGGTGTGCGGGGCGTTCTTCAGCGGGTTGTCGTCCTTGTCGAGGCTGCCGTTTTCCACCGCGCGGATTTCTTCGCGAATGCAGATCATGGCGTCGCAGAAGCGGTCCAGTTCTTCCTTGGATTCGCTTTCGGTCGGCTCGATCATCAACGTGCCGGCCACCGGGAACGACATGGTCGGGGCGTGGAAACCGAAGTCGATCAGGCGCTTGGCCACGTCATCGACGCTGATGCCGCTGCTGTCCTTGAGCGGGCGCAGGTCGAGGATGCATTCGTGGGCCACCAAGCCGTTGCTGCCGGAGTAGAGCACTGGGTAATGCTCTTCCAGGCGACGGGCGATGTAGTTGGCATTGAGGATCGCCAGTTGCGAGGCGCGCTTGAGGCCCGCGCCGCCCATCATGCGGATGTACATCCAGGTGATCGGCAAGATGCTCGCGCTGCCGAACGGCGCCGCGCACACCGCGCCTTCCTTGCGCTCCATGTTGGCATGGCCCGGCAGGAACGGTGCCAGGTGCGACTTGACGCCAATCGGGCCGACGCCCGGGCCGCCACCGCCGTGAGGGATGCAGAAGGTCTTGTGCAGGTTCAGGTGCGATACGTCGCCGCCGAACTTGCCCGGTGCGCAGAGGCCGACCATTGCATTCATGTTGGCGCCGTCGATGTACACCTGGCCGCCGTTGTCATGAACGATCCCGCAAATTTCGCGGATGCCTTCCTCGAACACGCCGTGGGTGGACGGGTAGGTGATCATCAGCGCGGCGAGGTGTTCGCGGTGCTCGATGGCTTTGGCGCGCAGGTCTTCGATGTCGACGTTGCCGCGGGCATCGCAGGCGGTCACGACCACGCGCATGCCGGCCATGTTGGCGGTGGCCGGGTTGGTGCCGTGGGCCGAAGACGGGATCAGGCAGATGTCGCGGCGGTCTTCGCCACGGCTCTGGTGATAGGCACGGATCGCCAGCAAACCGGCGTATTCGCCCTGGGAACCGGCGTTGGGTTGCAGCGACACCGCGTCATAGCCGGTGGCGGCGCAGAGCATGGCTTCCAGCTCATCGGTCAATTGCTGGTAGCCGGCGCTCTGCTCGGCCGGGGCGAACGGGTGCAGGGCGCCGAACTCGGCCCAGGTCACCGGGATCATTTCGCTGGCGGCGTTGAGTTTCATGGTGCAGGAACCCAGCGGGATCATGGTGCGATCCAGGGCCAGGTCCTTGTCGGCGAGCTTGCGCAGGTAGCGCATCAGCTCGGTTTCGGAATGGTAGCGGTTGAACACCGGGTGGCTGAGGATCGCCGATTGGCGCACCAGCTCGGCCGGGATGCGGCTTTGCACGCTAGCGGCCAGTGCGGTGAAGTCCGGCAGCGCCTTGCCATCGGCCAGCAAGCTCCACAATGCTTCGATATCAGCCTGGCTGGTGGTTTCGTCCAGGGACAGGCCCAGGCGTTCAGCGTCCACCACCCGCAGGTTGATGCGTTGGGCGCGGGCCTTGTCGTGCAGGGCGGCGGTTTGTGCGCCGGTGTGCAGGGTCAGGGTGTCGAAGAAGCTCTCTTGCTCGACGTTCAGGCCCAGCGCGCCCAGGCCCTTGGCGAGGATCGCGGTGAGGTGATGGATGCGGTTCGCGATCTGAGTCAGGCCTTTAGGGCCGTGGTACACCGCGTACATGCTGGCGATGTTGGCCAGCAACACTTGGGCGGTGCAGATGTTGCTCGTGGCTTTCTCGCGGCGGATGTGTTGCTCGCGGGTCTGCATCGCCAGACGCAGGGCCGGCTTGCCGAAACGGTCCACGGAAACACCGACCAGACGGCCCGGCATGTCGCGCTTGAACGCGTCCTTGGTGGAGAAATACGCGGCGTGCGGGCCGCCGAAGCCCAGTGGTACGCCGAAGCGCTGCGCGCTGCCGATGGCGACGTCGGCGCCGAATTCGCCCGGAGGCGTCAGCAGCGTCAGTGCCAACAAGTCAGCCGCGACCGCCACCAGTGCGTTGGCGGCGTGGAAGCGTTCAGTCAGTTCGCGGTAGTCGAACAGGTCGCCGTTACTGGCCGGGTATTGCAGCAACGCGCCGAAGAACGTGCTCACGTCGGTCAGTTCGCGCTCATCGCCCACCACCACGTCGATGCCCAGGGGCTCGGCACGGGTGCGCAGCACGTCGAGGGTTTGCGGGTGGCTGTGGACGGAGGCGAAGAAGGCATTGCTGCCCTTGTTTTTGCTCAGGCGCTTGCAGAAGGTCATGGCTTCGGCCGCGGCGGTGGCTTCGTCCAGCAACGAGGCGTTAGCGATCGGCAGGCCGGTGAGGTCGCTGATCAGCGTCTGGAAATTCAACAACGCTTCGAGACGGCCCTGGGAAATTTCAGGCTGGTACGGGGTGTAGGCGGTGTACCAGGCCGGGTTTTCCAACAGATTGCGCAAGATCGGCGACGGGGTGTGGCAGTTGTAGTAGCCCTGGCCGATGTAGGTCTTGAACAGTTGGTTCTTGCCGGCGATGGCCTTGATCGAGGCCAGTGCTTCGGCTTCGCTCTGGCCGTCGCCCATGTCCAGCACGCTGGTGCCCTTGATGCTTTCCGGGATGACGCTGGCGCTCAGGGCTTGCAGGGAGTCGAAGCCCAGGCGCTCGAGCATGGCTTGCTCGTCGCCTGCACGCGGGCCGATGTGGCGGGCGATGAATTCGTTGGCGGTGCCGAGATTAACGGTCATGTCGTGGCTCCTCAGGCTTGGGCGTTGGCTTTGATCAGGCGATCGTAGGCGTCTTGATCCAACAGCTTAGCCACTGCGTCGGCGTCGGTCGGTTTAAAGCGGAAGAACCAGCCTTTGCCCAGCGGATCTTCGTTGACCAGTTCGGGATTGCTTTCCAGGGCAGGGTTCACTTCGAGCACTTCACCGTCCAGCGGCATGTAGACACCGCTGGCGGCTTTCACCGACTCCACGGTAGAGGCTTCGGCGCCTTTGTCGTAGGCCTGCAGTTCCGGTAACTGAACATAGACCACGTCGCCCAAGGCGTTCTGGGCGAATGCGGTGATGCCAACGGTAACGCTGCCGTCGGCTTCGGTGCGAAGCCATTCGTGATCTTCAGTGAAACGCAACTCGCTCATGGAAACTCCTGGGGCCAGATTTCGTCTGGTGGACGCGAAGAAAGGCGCGGGGCTTGGCCCGGCCGAATGGCTATAGCCATAGCAAGAACGTGGCCAATGTTTTAAATCCCTTATTTTTCAGTGCTTTAAGAGGATTTTGAAAGGCGGAAAGCTTTTGTGCTGTAGCGAAATCGCTACAGTATCCAGGCAGGAAAAAATCACCATGGGATCAAAGCCTTACCCTGCGCAGCTCAGCGCCGAGTGTAGCGATATCGTTCCGCTGTAGCGCTTTCAGTACAGGTCGAGGTCGTTTTTGAGCGTTTTCGAGCGCTACCCGGCTAAGGCTTGCCGGAGATCCCGTACTTGCGCAGCCGATGGGCGATAGCGGTGTGCGAGGTTTGCAGGCGGCTGGCGAGTTGGCGGGTGGAGGGATAGTTGGTGTACAGCGATTCGAGCAATTGCTTTTCGAACGCTTCGACGGCCTGCTCCAGGCTTTCGACTTCCACGTCGCCCTGACGCGCCACGCTGGTGCCGGCGATGTCCAGGTCGCCGATGTCCACCAGGCTGCTTTCGCAGATAGCGGCGGCGCGGAAGATCACGTTCTGCAGTTGCCGCACGTTGCCCGGCCAGCGATTGCCCAGCAGCGCCGGATAGGTACCGGGGGCCAGGCGGCAGACCGGACGTTGGATCTGCGCACAGGCCTGCTGCATGAAATACCGCGCCAGCAGCAGGATGTCCTGGCCGCGCTCGCGCAGCGGCGGGACTTCAACGTTGAGCACGTTCAGGCGGTAGAACAGGTCTTCGCGAAACGAGCCTTCGCTGACCATTTTTTCCAGGTTGCGGTGGGTGGCGCTGAGGATCCGCACATTGACCTTGATCTCCCGGTCGCCGCCCACCCGGCGGAAGCTGCCGTCGTTGAGGAAACGCAGGAGCTTGGCTTGCAGGTAGGGCGACATCTCGCCGATTTCATCGAGAAATACCGTGCCCTGGTTCGCCAGCTCCATCAGCCCCGGCTTGCCGCCGCGTTGTGCGCCGGTGAAGGCGCCGGGGGCGTAGCCGAACAGTTCGCTTTCGGCCAGGTTCTCCGGCAGCGCCGCGCAGTTCAGGGCCAGGAATGGCGCGCTGTGACGGGCGCTGATGGCGTGACAGGCGCGGGCCACCAGTTCCTTGCCGGTGCCGGTTTCGCCCTGGATCAGCAACGGTGCATCCAGGGCCGCGACGCGCTGGGCCCGGGCCTTGAGGGAGCGGATCGCCGGGGATTCGCCCAGCAGCGCGTCGAAGCCTTCGGCGTGGTCATGATGCAAGGCCGACAGGCGCTCACCGATACGGTTGGGCTGATACAACGTCAGCAGCGCCCCGGCGTCGGTGATCGGGGTGGCGTCCAGCAGCAGCGTCTGGCCGTTTAGGGTGATTTCCCGCAACGGCAGGCGAAAACCATTCTCCAACAGGGCATCCAGCAATGCCGCATCACCGAACAGCTCGGCCACGCTTTCCCCGGCCGGCTCACGGCCGTAGAGGGCGATCAGCGCCGGGTTGGCGAGTAACACCTTGCCAGCGCTGTCCAGCGCCAGGACAGGGTCGGTCATCGCCGCGAGCAAGGCATCGAGCTGCAAGTGCCGGCGTTGGCCCGGCAGGATGTCCACCACGGTTACCGCCTGCACGCCACGCACGCTGAACAGCGCCTCGCGCAATTCATCCAGCACTTGCGGGCTGAGGGTCGGGGCGTCGATGTAGACGTTGGGCGGCACCATCTCCACGGCATCCAGATTGAGATTGCGACCGCCGAGCAAGGCCAGGACTTCCTGGGTGATGCCGACGCGGTCGATGAAACTGACGTGGATACGCATGGGGCGGCTTTGGGTTCTGGAATACGATGGGTGGCAAGTATGCCTTGGGGCGGGCTATTGGTGAAATCCCGGGGACACCGTTGCGAGCGCAGCAAATCCTTATGCCCGAGGGACGTTAGAGCCCCACATCCCATTCAGGCGTTTCGGGAAATCTCTCCACCAGGAAATCCAGCAGGCTGCGCAGCGCCGATGGCATGTGTTTGCGCGACGCGTATACCGCGTACATGTTCATCCGGCGAGGTTCAGCGTGGGCCAGCAGGCGTTCCAGTTCCCCGTTCTGGATGTGGGGACCGGCCTGATAGCTAGGGAGCATCGCCACGCCGGCACCCGCGATCGTCGCCTGTAGCAGGGTGCTGGCTTCGTTGGCGCTGATGTTGCCTTGGACC
This sequence comes from Pseudomonas sp. SWRI154, assembly GCF_014268645.1. Taxonomy (NCBI): domain Bacteria; kingdom Pseudomonadati; phylum Pseudomonadota; class Gammaproteobacteria; order Pseudomonadales; family Pseudomonadaceae; genus Pseudomonas; species Pseudomonas sp. SWRI154. Next base: position 42,685 of record NZ_JABWQW010000011.1, on the reverse strand, counting down.
GGCACCGACACGGGCTCGCCGTCCTGTTCGAAATGCCAGAGGCTTTTACCGACGTAGGAGTGGGTAAGGCAATTGTGCCGGCTCAGGTCCTCCACGCGTTGCGGCGTCGGATGCTCGCGCAGGTAGCGGGGCGAAGCGCAGATTACCGAACGGCACACCGTGAGGCGGCGGGCGATCAGGTTCGGGTCGAGGTCGTTGCTCATGCGGATCGCCAGGTCGATGCGTTCATCCACCAGGTTCACCGTGCGGTCGAGCATCTGCAGGTCGACGCTCACGCCTGGGTAGCGCCGGACAAAGTCGGCCATGGCGCAGGCCAACTGGGCCTGGCCGAACGAGGGGCTGGCGGTGATGCGCAGCAGGCCCCGTGGCGCATCCTCCGGCGTGCTCACGGCGGCGTGCATGTCGCCGGACAGCTCGAGCATCTGCCGGCAACGCGGCAGGACTTCGCTGCCGGCGGCCGTCAGGCTGAGCTTGCGGGTGGTGCGGTGCATCAGCCGCGCGCCAACCCAATCCTCCAGCTCCGCCAGATACCGCGACACCACCGGCCGCGACAGGTCCAGGTGCTCGGCTGCTGCCGACTGGCTACCCAGGTCCACCACGGTGACAAACACCCGCATTGCTTGTAGACGATCCATGATTTGCCCGATTTCAGAAACAAACTGTGTCCCAGCATGGCATTTTTTGTAACGACTCTGGCAACTAAGCTCTGTTTCATTCCCTTGCGGGCCTTTGGACGATGGAGCACCTCATGACCGGATTCACCCCTATCAAGCGCTGGCTGCTGGCAACCGCCGCCCTGGCTTTCACGGCCCAGGCCTGGGCCGCCGACTTGACGCTTGACGTCTACAACCCCGGCGCGACGGCGATTTTTCCGGTGACGTCAGTGTTGGTCAGTGGTGAAAAAGAAGCCATTCTCGTCGACGCCCAGTTCGGCAGATCCCAGGCTGAGCAAGTCGTCGAGAAGATTCGCGCCAGTGGCAAGCAACTGACCACGATCTACATCAGCCACGGCGATCCAGACTACTATTTTGGCTTGGAAACCCTCACCGCCGCGTTCCCTGAGGCCAAGGTGCTGGCGTCGGCGCCGACCGTCGAACACATCAAGCACACCATGGACGGCAAGCTGAAATATTGGGCGCCGATCCTGAAGACCGATGCCCCAACCAAGGCCATCGTGCCTCAGGTGCTCAAGGGCGACAGCCTGACGTTGGAAGGCAAGCGCTTGCAGATTATCGGCCTGAAGGGCCCACAGCCGGAGCGTAGTTTTGTGTGGATTCCCTCGATCAAGGCTGTGGTGGGCGGCGTCGTGGTAGCCGAGAACATTCACGTGTGGATGGCCGATACCCAGACGCCGCAGTCGCACAAGGATTGGCTGGCAACGCTGGATAACATCGAAAAGCTGCAACCAGCCACCGTTATTCCTGGACATTACCTGGGCGAAAGCGCCCGTTCCCTGGCCCCGGTGCGCTTTACTGCCGGCTACATCAAGGCCTTCGACGAGGAAACCGCCAAGGCCAAGGATTCCGCCGCACTGAGCCGCGCCATGAAACTACGCTATCCGGACCTGGGTGAAGACAGCTCCTTGGAGCTCAGCGCCAAGGTGGCGAAGGGCGAGATGAAGTGGTGACAGCCAATCTTTGATCTGAACGCTTTTTGTGGCGAGGGAGCTTGCTCCCGCTGGGCCGGTCCGACGCTTCGGGCGCAGCAGCCCCCATGCATAAGTTGTATCTGGTACACGACATGGACCTTTTTGCGACTGCTTCGCAGCCGAGCGGGAGCAAGCTCCCTCGCCACGAATGTGTTCATGGTTCCAAGACACGTTGAAGTAGAACCTACGAATAAACATTGGAGAATCACATGAGCAAAATCGCAATCATCGGCGCCACCGGCCGCGCCGGCAGCCAACTGTTGGAAGAGGCTCTGCGCCGCGGTCACAGCGTGACGGCCATTGCCCGCAACACCACGAAAATCGGCGAAAGGGCTGGGGTGGTCAGCAAGCAATTGGATGTTCTGGACAGCGAGGCGCTGACCGCAGCCATCGCCGGCCACGACGTGGTGATCAGTGCCGCGCACTTTGCCACCGTGCCGGCCGACAAGGTCATCGCGCCAGTGAAGGCCGCCGGGGTCAAGCGTTTGCTGGTGGTCGGCGGGGCCGGTTCGTTGCTGTTGCCGGATAACAGCCGGGTGATCGACAGCGATGGCTTCCCCGAGGAATACCTGGCCGAAGCCAGCGCCGGTGCCGTGTTCCTGGATGTGCTGCGCAAGGAACAGGATTTGGATTGGACCTTTTTGTCGCCCTCGGCGGAGTTCGTCGAAACCGAGCGCACCGGGCAGTTCCGAGTGGGCAAGGACCACCTGCTGTTTGATGACTCCGGGCGCAGTTGGATCAGCTTTGCCGACTACGCCATCGCATTGATCGATGAAGTGGAAACACCGCAATTTTCGCGGACGCGGTTTACCGTCGGTTATTGATCGCAGGGATCAGCCGTGAAGCCGAACCCAGACGCTGACCAGCACCGTCGCCGCCATCAGCCAGGCGACGGCGGCTACGGCCAATGAGGCTTCGAGGCGCATGCGGTCGACCATCACGTACAGGGTTGCGAGATAGACGAAGTACGGAATGATCGACCACATGCCAAACACAATGGTGGTCTTCAGGTCGTCTACCGAGCGTCCCTTGCCGACAATGTAGTGGGCAATCAGGGCAAAGGTTGGAAACAGCGGCACCAGCCCGGCGATGTAGTAATTCTTGGTCTTGGCGAGCATCGCCAGGATCACCACAACGGCCGCGCCGAGCGCTGCCTTGAAAATCAGGTCCACAGGTCTACGTCCCCGTCAGTGGCTCAAGCCATATTTTTTGACTTTGTCGAACAGCGTGGTCTTGGCCATGCCCAGTTCATGGCTGGCCTGGGTCAGGTTGCCGCCGCTGCGTTGCAACGCGTCCATCAGCAGATTGCGCTCGAAGGCTTCCACTGCTTCGGCAAAAGCCAGGCCTTGGCTGCCACTGCTGGCGCCGGACTTCTTGAACGCCGGCAGGCCCAAGGCGTAGCGTTCGGCGACGTTGCGAAGCTCACGCACGTTGCCCGGCCAGTCGTGGCTCATCAGGTTCGACAGGGTCTGGTTGTCCAGCTCCGGCACGGTGCGGTCGAAGCGCAGGGACGACTGCTGGAGGAAATGCTCGAACAGTTGCAGGATGTCTTCGCGCCGCTCGCGCAGGGGCGGCAGCTCCAGGGTCACCACGTTGAGGCGGTAATACAGGTCGCTGCGGAACTGTCCGGACCGGCCCATTTCGTCGAGGTCGGACTTGGTGGCGGCGATCACCCGGCAATCCACGGCCACGCTCTGGTTTGAACCCAGGCGTTCCAGGGTGCGCTCCTGCAACACCCGCAGCAGTTTGATCTGCAGCGGCAGGGGCATGCTTTCCACTTCATCGAGAAACAGCGTGCCGCCATCGGCGTGCTCGATCTTGCCGATCCGGCGTTTGCCGGCCCCGGTAAACGCATTGGCCTCGTGGCCGAAAATTTCGCTTTCGAACAGATTCTCCGGCAGGCCGCCGCAGTTCAGCGCGACGAACTGCTTGTCGTGGCGCCGGCTGAAATCATGCAGGCAGCGGGCGACCAGTTCTTTGCCGGTACCGGTTTCGCCTTCGATCAGCACATTGGCCGAAGTGTCGGCGACGTTGGCGATCAGCGCCCGCAGGTGCTGCATGGCCGGCGAACGGCCGATGATCCGGCCCTCCAGCGAATCGCGTTCGGCCAGTTGCCGACGCAGCGATGACACCTCCCGGGCCAGGCTGCGCTGCTCCAGGGCGCGGCGGGCGACATCGACCAGGCGCTCGGGAGAGAACGGTTTTTCCATGAAGTCATAGGCACCTTTCTGCATGGCGCCAACGGCCATGGAAATGTCGCCGTGACCGGTGATCAACACCACCGGCAGGCTGCGGTCGCGCGCCTTGAGGCGAGTGAGGAGTTCCAGGCCATCGATGCCCGGCAGGCGGATGTCGCTGATGACGATGCCGGCGAAATTATCGTCGACCCGCTCCAGCGCTTCCTCGGCACTGCCCACGCCGATGCAGGGAATGTCTTCCAGGGTCAAGGCTTGCTGGCAGCCCAACAGGACATGGGGGTCGTCTTCGACGATCAATACGCTCAGGTCGTTGTTCATAGCGGCTCGGCAGGTGAAAGGCTTACCAACGGTAAACTGAGGACAAACGTGGTGCCACCGTCCTCCGGATGCTCCACGCCCAGGTGCCCGCCAGCGGCGGCGCTCAGGCTCGCCGACAGCGTCAGGCCAAGGCCCAGGCCCTGTTCGCCGGGTTTGGTGGTGAAGAACGGTTCGAACAGGTGCTTGCGCGCTTGCGGGTCGATGCCATGACCGTTATCGCGCACCCGCAGGCGGTATTTGCCGTCGCTGGTTTCGCCGACAAGCCACAGTTTCGGCTCGGGTTGGACCTGCATGGCGTCCAGCGCATTGCCGATCAGGTTGACCAGGATCTGCTCCAGCCGGGTCTGGTCGATTTGTACTTGGACGTCTTCAAAAGCCGAGTGGACCTGGATGCCGAGTTTTTCAAGGCGCCCGCCGAGCAACTGCAGCGCCGCCTCGACGGCCTTGCCCAGGCTGGCCCGGCCCTTGTCGTCGCCGCGCCGGGCAAAGGCGCGCAGGCTGGCGGTGATCCGGCCCATGCGGTCGATCAGTTCATTGATGGTCTTGAGGTTAGTGCTGGCGATGTCCAACTGGCCACGCTCCAGGAAACGCACGGTATTGCCGGACAAGGTGCGCAACGCCGCCAGCGGCTGATTGAGTTCGTGGGCGATGCTGGTGGACATCTGGCCGATGGCCGCCAGTTTACCGGCTTGGACCAGTTCATCCTGGGCGCGACGCAGGGTTTCTTCGGCCTGCCGTCGCTCGCGGATTTGGCCCTTGAGCCGTTCGTTGCTGGCGCGAAGGTCAGTGGTGCGTTCGGTAATCCGACGTTCGAGTTGGTTGTTGGCCTCTTGCAACGCTTCGCGGGCCGCGAGGCGAGTAGCGATTACCTTGCGCCGCTCATTCCACGCGATCAACAGGAAGGCCACCAGGGCAAACGCCACGGCCGCCAGGATGCCTTGGTTGATCGCTTGGCGACGCAGGTCTTCAAGCGGCGTGAGCAAGGTGAAATTCCACGGTGTGTCGCTCAACGGGCGGGTCTGTGACAGGTAGCTGATCGCCTGCTGTTCGGCGGCGATTTCGGTATTGGCGGGGAAGGTCAGTTTTTCCATGCCTTCGCCCAGCCGCTCCCGCGCCAGGGGGATCAGCTCATTCAACGGGAACCAGTAATATTGCAGGCTTCGGGCCAGACGCTCCTTGGTTTCGTCGCTCAGTGGGCGGACGGACTTGAGCCGTCGCGCCGGGTCGCTGGAGAGGATGATGATGCCGTTCTCGTCGCTGACGAAGGCCTCCAGGCGTGCCCGCTGCCAGCGTTCCTCCATGGCTTCGAGGCGTACCTTGACCACGGCCACGCCGATGATCTTGCCCTGTTGTTCCAAGCCATGGGCGAGGTAATAACCAGGCTCGCCGTTGGTGCTGCCGATGCCGTAGAAGCGCCCCGGCTGGCCGCGTACGGCATTCTGGAAGTAGGCGCGGAAGGACAGGTCTTCACCCAGGTAACTGTCGACATCGCGCCAGTTGCTGGTCGCCATGACCCGGCCGGTGGTATCCATGACGTAGATGGCCCGGCTGCGGCTACGCCGGTTCAGGCCTTCAAGATAATCGTTGACGGTCTTGCGGTGTTCGGGTGTCGGCTCGTCGAGCAGTTGCGCGACGCTCGATTCAAGCTCCAGCAGGCTGGGCAAGTAGGTGTATTTGCTGATTTCGCTTTCCACCGCACGGGCATGCAGCTCCAGCTGGCGCTCGCCATTCTCGGCCAGGCCGCGAATGCCATAGTGCTCGCTGATCCAGAAGCCGAGGTAACCCAGGCCGATCATCAGGGCAATGATCAGCGGCGGCAGGAACAAATGGCGGATCAGGCGGGGTTTCACGGCGAGTGATGGCGGCGCGGCGCGATAGAAGGTGGGGGCGCATTTCATCACAGAAGCCTTGGGTCAACCAGTGTGGCGGCGGTCGTCCTTCAAACGCGGCCTTGTGGTGAGGGAACCAGTTCCCTCACCACAAGGGCAAGCGTGTCTAAGGCGACGCTTAGTGTTGCAGGATTTTCTCAAGGAAATGCTGGGCGCGTTCGGAGCGGGCGCTGATGTCGCCGAAGAACTCTTCTTTCGGGCAGTCTTCGATGATCTGGCCCTGGTCCATGAAGATCACCCGGTTCGCCACTTTGCGGGCGAAGCCCATTTCGTGGGTCACGCACATCATGGTCATGCCTTCGTGGGCCAGTTGCACCATCACGTCGAGCACTTCGTTGACCATTTCCGGGTCAAGGGCCGAGGTTGGTTCGTCGAACAGCATGACCACCGGGTCCATTGCCAGCGCACGGGCAATCGCCACGCGCTGTTGCTGGCCGCCGGAGAGCTGGCCCGGATGCTTATGGGCGTGAGCGGAAAGGCCGACGCGCTCAAGCAATTGCAGGCCTTTCTTGGTGGCTTCTTCCTTGCTGCGGCCCAGCACCTTGATCTGCGCGATGGTCAGGTTCTCGGTGATGGTCAGGTGCGGGAACAGTTCGAAATGCTGGAATACCATGCCCACGCGCGAACGCAGTTTCGGCAGGTTGGTCTTCGGGTCGGCGATGGATGTGCCATCGACGACGATGTCGCCTTTCTGGAAAGGCTCCAGGGCGTTGACGCATTTGATCAGCGTGGATTTGCCCGAACCCGACGGTCCGCACACCACCACAACCTCGCCCTTGCTGACCTCGGTGCTGCAATTGGTCAGTACCTGGAAGTCCCCATACCACTTGTTGATATTCTTGATAGAGATCATACGGCGAACCTTTTTTGCAGACGCTTGACCAGCAGCGAGGCGGCAAAGCTGATTGTGAAGTACACGAGACCTGCGATGATCAGGAACTCATTGGAGCGGCCGATGATGTCGCCATTGGCCCGCGAAGCATTGAGGAAGTCCACCAGGCCGACCGTGTAGACCAACGAGGTGTCCTGAAACAGGATGATGCTCTGTTGCAGCAACAGCGGGGTCATCTTGCGAAACGCCTGGGGCAGGATGATCAAGCGCATGACCTGGCCATAATTCATGCCCAGCGCCTGTGCCGCACCCATCTGGCCCTTGGGGATCGACTGTACGCCGGCCCGGACGATTTCGCAGAAGTACGCAGCCTCGAACATCATGAACGCCACGACGCAGGAGCCGAACGCACCGATCGGCGTGTCCTCGCCGGTGATCCAGCGCAGCACGAACGGCACCGCCAGGTAGAACCAGGTGATGACCAGCAGCAACGGGATCGAGCGGAAATAGTTGACGTAGGCGCCAGCAATGTTGGAGACCAGCTTGTTGTGGGACAGGCGCATCAGCGCCAGGATCGTCCCCAGGATGATCCCGCCGACGACGCCCAGGGCCATCAGCTTGAGGGTCATCACCATGCCGTTCCACAAGCCGGGAATGGCCGGGATGATGCCTGTGAAGTCGAATTCCATTATTTACCCCCCACGGAGATCAGGCCGGGCACCGCGACTTTCTTCTCGACCATGCGCATGAGCAGCATCAGGCTCATGTTCAGGGTGAAGTAGATCAGCGTCGCCAGGGTAAAGGCTTCGAACAGGTTGGCGGAAAACTCAGCGGTCTGCTTGGTCTGCGCGAGCAGCTCCATCAGGCCGATCAGCGAGGCCACGGAGGAGTTCTTGAAGACGTTGAGGAATTCCGAGGTAAGCGGCGGAATGATGATCCGGTAGGCCTGGGGCAGCAGCACGTTCCAGTAGATCTGCGGCAGCTTGAAGCCCATGGCGCGCGCGGCGGATTCCTGGCCGCGCGGCAGCGCCTGGATACCGGTGCGCACCTGTTCGCAAACCCGCGCGGCGGTGAACAGGCCCAGGCACACGACCACGCTCAGGTAGGCCGAGGTGGTCGGGTTCAGGTCCTGTTTGTACCATTCCTGCATGTCCGCGGGCAGCAGGTCCGGCACCAGGAAATACCAGATGAACAGCTGAACCAGCAGCGGCACATTACGAAAGAGTTCCACATAGCACGTGGCGATGCCCGACACCAGCCGGTTCGGCACGGTGCGCATCACACCCAGGATCGAGCCCAGCAGCAGGGCGATGATCCAGGCGACGACGGCGATGGCGATGGTCCAGCCCAGGCCGGCCACGTACCAGTCGAGATAGATCTCGCTGCCCACGCCGGTGGACTTGAAGAACACGCCCCAGTCCCAGTTGTAATTCATTAGGGTCTCCCCTCAGATCGATCGATGTACAAATATCTGCAGGGGGAAGTCCTTTCCCGCCTAATCTTGACGATCAGGCACACACCGACGGCTCGACCTCACCGTTCGAGTGTTTCCATTATTGCCAGCAGGGAATGACACACTCCTGGAAGAGCCGGGCCCTTCCAGGAGATAAGGTTAGTCAGAAATCAGGATTTCTTTTCGTCAGCCGCTTTGTCGGTCGGGTTGGCGATCAATTTCTTGAGTTCTTCGCTCATCGGGAAGTTCAGGTTCAGGCCTTTTGGCGGGATGGGCTGCATGAACCATTTTTCGTAGATCTTGTTGATCTCGCCCGAAGCGTAGGTGGCCTTGATGGCATCATCCACGGCCTTTTTGAACGGCTCGTCGCCCTTGCGCATCATGCAGCCATAGATTTCATAGGACTGTGGCGTACCGGTCACGGCCCAGTCATCGGCCTTCTTGGCCTTGGCGGCTTCGCCGGCCAGCAGGGCGTCGTCCATCATGAACGCGACGGCACGACCCGATTCCAGCATCTGGAAGGATTCACCGTGGTCCTTGGCGGAGATGACGTTCATGCCCATTTGCTTGTCGGCGTTCATCGCCTTGAGCAGGCGCTCGGAGGTGGTGCCGGCGGTGGTCACGACGTTCTTGCCCTTGAGGTCGTCGAAATCCTTGTACTTGGAGTCTTTCTTGGACAGCAGCTTGGTGCCGATCTCGAAGATGCCAACGGAAAAGGCGACTTGTTGCTGGCGCTCGACGTTGTTGGTGGTGGAGCCGCATTCCAGGTCCACGGTGCCGTTCTGCACCAGGGGAATACGGGTTTGCGAGGTGACCAGGTTGTACTTGACCTGCAGGTTCGGCACGTCCAGCTCTTTTTTCAGCGCTTCGACGACTTTCAATTGGATGTCGTGGGAATAGCCGACCGGCTTGCCGGAAGCGTCCGCAATATAGGAGAACGGGATGGAGGCGTCGCGGTGGCCGAGCGTAACGACGCCGGACTCTTTGATCTTTTTCAGCGTGCCGGTCAGTTCGGCTGCGAAAACCGGAGTGCTGATCAGAGCGGCAGCAACGGCTGCGCCCAGGAGATGGGGAACGATGCGCATCAAATATTTCCTCGACATTTGTTTTTCTTATTTCGGCCGATTCACCGGCCATGAGTACGTCGAAACGCCTGGCAGCTCCTGTTGTGTTGGCGTACAGGCGTTCGTCTCCACGAGTGTAGAGCATGACTCGTGCCAGGCCAGTGCGACATGGTTAACATGCTGTTTTATAAAGAAATTAATGTTTTGTTTCAGGTTTTTAACGGGTTATTCATCCGGTTTGCCGAACCGACTGCCGGGTCGCGTTCGGAAAACCGAATGCGCCGCGTAGGCCCTGTGCTCGGGGGAAAAGGGCGCCAGGCAGCAAAAAGCCCCCGAATCTCTCGATCCGGGGGCTTTCATTCAGTCAGCGGTGATTCAGGCCGCTTCGATCTTGCGTCGGTTGTGCTCGACCTTGTCCAGGTACTGCTGCAGTTTCTCTTGCTCCGAGGTGCTGGTGAACAGGCCCAGCTTGCTGCGACGCCAGAGAATGTCCTGGGCATCGACGGCCCATTCGTCGCTGCACAGATAGTCGACTTCCCGGGTGTAGAGTCCTGCGCCGATGTGTTCACCCAGGTCGCCGAGACTGTGCACCCCTTCAAGCATGCGCCAGGTACGGCTGCCATAAGTGGTGGCCCAGCGGCGGGCGATATCGGTCGGCAGCCAGTCGAATTTGTCGCGAATGGCCGAGCACAACGCTTGCGGCGTGGTCATGTTTTCGCCGCCGGGCAAGGTTTCCAGGGCGGTCCAGCTTGGGCGCATCTGTGTGAAATAGGGCGCCAGCTGCGCCATGGCCGATTCGGCCAGCTTGCGATAGGTGGTCAGCTTGCCCCCGAACACTGACAGCAATGGAGCTTCTTCGCCGCCGCCGGAGAGCGCGAGGGTGTAGTCGCGGGTCACGGCGGATGGGTTGTCGGATTCGTCGTTGCACAGCGGGCGAACACCCGAATAGCTGTGCAGGATCTCGTCACGGCTGATCTGCTTCTTGAAGTGCGCGTTGACCACCTTCAGCAGGTAATCGGTTTCGCCCTCGGTAATCGCCACTGAAGCGGGGTCGCCGGTGTATTCGCGGTCGGTCGTGCCGATCAGGGTGAATTGGTTCAGGTAGGGGATGGTAAACACGATCCGCTGGTCTTCGTTTTGAAGAATGTGCGCGTGCTCGCCTTCGTAGAGCTTCGGAACAATCAGGTGGCTGCCCTGGATCAGGCGAATGCCATAGGGCGATTCGAGCTTCAGGTCGTCGCGAATGAACTTGGCGACCCAAGGCCCTGCGGCGTTTACCAGCGCCTTGGCATGGATGGAAAACAGACTGCCATCGGTGCGTTCCAGGTTCAGCTGCCACAGGCCCTTGCTGCGGCGAGCACTCACGCAGCGGGTGCGGGTGTGGATATGCGCGCCTTTTTCACGGGCCGCCATGGCGTTGAGCACCACCAGTCGTGCGTCATCTACCCAGCAATCGGAGTACTCGAAGCCTTTGGTGATTTCGCTTTTCAATGCGCTGTCGGCGCCGAATTTCAGGCTCTTGGAACCGGCCAGTTGCTCGCGTTTGCCCAAGTGATCGTAAAGAAACAGGCCGGCGCGAATCATCCAGGCGGGACGCAGGTGCGGCCGATGGGGCAGTACGAAGCGCATTTGCTTGACGATGTGCGGGGCTTTGGTCAGCAGCACTTCGCGCTCGGCCAGCGCTTCACGCACCAGGCGGAATTCGTAATGTTCGAGATAGCGCAGACCGCCGTGGATCAACTTGCTGCTGGCCGACGAGGTATGGCTGGCAAGGTCGTCCTTTTCACAAAGGAACACCGAAAGGCCGCGACCGGCAGCGTCCGCGGCAATCCCCACGCCGTTGATACCGCCACCGATGACGGCGACATCATAGATCTCTGCGAGAGGGGGCGTAGGCAAGGTAGAAGTGGGCATCGGCTGGCCTCGGGCTCTTTTCGTAATATTTGAATTCGAACATAAATGTTCATTTGCGAAAATACTAGCCCATAAGCACAGCGACAGCCAGTCGAATTCGATTGAAATTACTGATCAAAGGCGGCTGAAAGGAAAATTTTCGAACAAAAAGAGTGCTGTGGAATGTTTCTGTGGCGAGGGATTCCCCTCGCCACAAGGGGGCGGAGCTAGACCACTTCCAGCCGAATCTTGTGCTGGCTCAGCAATTGCGCCAGGGCCGGCACTGGCTGTTGGTCGGTCACCAGGCAGTCGATCAGGCTGATCGGGCCCAGGCGTACCATGGCGTTGCGCCCGAACTTGCTGGAATCGGCCGCCAGCAATACCTGCCGCGCATTAGCGATGATGGCTTGGGAAACCCGCACTTCCTGATAATCGAAATCCAGCAGGCTGCCATCCTCGTCGATCCCGCTGATACCCACCAGGGCGAAGTCCACCTTGAACTGGTTGATGAAGTCGACGCTGGCCTGGCCTACCACGCCGCCATCACGGCGTACGTTGCCCCCGGCAATCAGGACTTCGAAGTCATCCTTGGCACTGAGGATCGATGCCACGTGCAGGTTGTTGGTGATGACTTTCAGATGGTTGTGATTGAGCAGTGCCCGAGCAATCGACTCGGTGGTGGTGCCGATATTGATGAACAGCGAGGCGTGATCGGGAATCTGGGCGGCGATGGCTTCGGCAATGCGTTGCTTTTCGTCGCGCATCTGGTCGGCGCGCATGGCGTAGGCGGTGTTTTCCACGCTCGAATCATAGGCGGCGCCGCCGTGGTAGCGGCGCAGCAGGTTCACTTCCGCCAATTGATTGATGTCGCGGCGGATGGTTTGCGGGGTGACGACGAAGAGCTGCGCCATTTCCTCGATGCTGACATAGCCGCGTTCGCGGACCAGCTCGAGGATTTGCTGCTGGCGGGGAGGCAGATTCATGGGGCTTCCTTTGGGCTGCCGTACAAAATTTGCCCATGATGCCGCAGGAATCCATTCCCGACCAGTTTCAGATCCTCATCGTTCCCGGCTTCGGCTTACTCAGCGTCTTCGTGTGGCTCCCAATCACGGGTGCGGCTGACGGCTTTTTTCCAGCCGGCGTAGAGTTTTTCCTTGGCCTGTTCATCCAGCTGCGGCTCGAACTCGCGCTCAATGACTGCTTTGCCGCGCAATTCTTCCAGGCTGCCCCAGAAGCCGCATGCCAAACCGGCCAGGTACGCTGCGCCCAGTGCGGTGGTCTCGCGCATTTTCGGGCGTTCGACCAAGGTGCCAAGAATGTCTGCCTGAAATTGCATGAGGAAGTTGTTGGCCACCGCGCCGCCGTCCACGCGAAGGGACTTGAGGCGTTCGCCGGCATCCTGCTGCATGGCATCGAGCACATCGCGGGTCTGATAGGCGATTGATTCCAGCGTCGCCCGAATGATGTGATCGACCCGTACGCCACGGGTCAGGCCGAACAGTGCGCCGCGGGCGTAAGGGTCCCAGTACGGCGCGCCAAGGCCCGTGAACGCTGGCACCAGGTACACGCCGTTGCTGTCCTTGACCTTGTTGGCGAAGTATTCGGTATCGAGGGCGTCGTTGACGATCTTGAGTTCATCGCGCAACCACTGGACTGTGGAGCCGCCGTTGAACACCGCGCCCTCCAGGGCGTACGCCACTTCGCCGCGCGGGCCGCAGGCGATGGTGGTGAGCATGCCATGGTTGGACTTGACGGCTTTGTCGCCGGTGTTCATCAACAGGAAGCAGCCGGTGCCGTAGGTATTCTTCGCCTGGCCTGGTTCCACGCACATCTGGCCGAAGAGGGCGGCTTGCTGGTCGCCGGCGATACCGCCGATGGCAATGCCGCTTTTGGTGCGGCCGTAGATTTGCGAGGAAGATTTCACTTCCGGCAACATCTCTCGAGGGATGTCGAGGATGTCGAGCATCTTCGCGTCCCATTCCAGCGAGTGAATGTTGAACAGCATGGTGCGCGAGGCGTTGGTGTAGTCGGTGACGTGGACCTTGCCGCCAGTGAATTTCCAGATAAGCCAGCTGTCCACGGTGCCGAATAGCAATTCGCCGTTGCGCGCGCGTTCGCGGCTGCCTTCGACGTGGTCGAGGATCCACTTGAGCTTGGTCCCGGAGAAATACGGATCGGTGACCAGGCCAGTGGCTTCGCTGATGTACTGCTCGTGGCCGTCGCGCTTGAGTTGCTGGCAGATCTCGGTGCTGCGTCGGCATTGCCAGACGACGGCGTTGTAGATCGGACGCCCGGTGGACTTGTCCCAGACCACGGTGGTCTCGCGCTGGTTGGTAATGCCGATGGCGGCAACCTGGTCGTGGTGCAGCCCGGCATGGGCCAAGGCCTCTACCATGACCGCGCTCTGGGTGGCGAAGATTTCCATCGGATCATGTTCGACCCAGCCTGGCTGTGGATAATGCTGGACGAACTCGCGCTGGGCTGTGCAGACCACGTTGGCGTCACGGTCGAAAATAATCGCCCGCGAGCTGGTCGTGCCTTGGTCTAGGGCAATGATGTAGTTCTTATTCTTAATATCGGTCATGTCGATTGCCTCGGGTCTTTCATAAAGGGAGACGTAGATAAGGAAAGAAGCCACGGCGCAGCCCGGAATGGCAGGAGCCTGCGCCGACTGTTTCAGGATGTTCTGGGCTTGCCGTCAATGGTCGGCTCTGCATCCTTTGTAGCAGCCACGGCGCCGGGCAGGTGACGGGCAATCAGCCCGCGGTAGGCGGCAGCACCCAGGCAAGCTCCCGCGATCGGTGCGAAGATAGGCACCAGAAAGTACGGGATGTCGCGTCCCCCGGTAAGGGAAATTTCACCCCAGCCAGCGAAAAATGTCATCAGTTTTGGACCGAAGTCCCGCGCCGGGTTCATCGCGAAGCCTGTCAGCGGCCCCATCGAACTGCCAATCACGGCGATCAGCAGGCCGATCAGCAGCGGAGCCAGCGGACCGCGAGGCAGGCCATTATTGTCATCGGTAAGGGACATGATCACGCCCATCAGGATGGCGGTGATGATCGTTTCCACCAGGAAGGCCTGGCCGGTGGACAGTGCTGGATGCGGGTAGGTGGAGAATACCGACGCCAGTTCGAGGCTGGCTTCGGTGCCGCGAATCATCTGGCGAGACAGTTCGAAATCGAAGAACAGATTGCTGTACAGCGTATAGACCAAGAGCGCACCGCAGAAGGCGCCGCCGATTTGGCAGATGATGTAGAAGGGCAATTTGCGTTTTTCGAAGTCAGTAAAAATGCACAGCGCGATGCTGACGGCGGGGTTCAAGTGAGCGCCGGAAATACCTGCGCTGAGATAGATCGCCATGCTGACGCCAACGCCCCAGATGATGCTGATTTCCCATAAGCCGAAACTCGCACCCGCGACCTTGAGCGCTGCAACGCAACCAGTACCGAAAAAAATCAACAGGGCCGTACCGAGAAACTCGGCCAGGCATTGGCTGGAAAGGGAGGGTTGTTGTAAAGCAGTCGTCATTCAAACCTCGGTTCTTTTTGTTGTCCTGCACCTCGGATGCAACTCGTCAGCGCGTTTTCACCGAGGGCTGGATCCCCATCCTGCGCTCGGGCTGTTGCTTGAGACACGTGTTTCTGCTTTCAGTTTCGAAAAAATATAGACAAGAAACGCCACTGTCAAAGGTCGAAAGTGAACCGCCAGTCACTTTGCGATTATTCGTGGCGTGAATGGCCGCCGCAAAGCCTTTTAGCCGCTGATCGCATAGAATTCCTGACAGTCCTTTTTTGTTTTTCTGTCAGGAGTGGCCATGACCCCCGCGTTGGATCTGCTTAAGAAAGTGCGTGCCGAACATCGCATCCACAGCTACGAACACGATCCCAAGGCGGCGTCCTATGGGCTGGAGGCTGCTGAAAAGCTCGGACTGGAGCCGGCGCGAGTGTTCAAGACTTTGTTGGCCGCCAGCGAGAAGGGCGAGTTGCTGGTGGCGGTGGTGCCCGTGGCTGGAAGCCTGGACCTGAAAGCGCTGGCCCACGCGGCGGGGGTGAAAAAAGTCGAGATGGCCGATCCAGCCGCCGCTCAACGCTCGACGGGTTATCTGCTTGGCGGTATCAGTCCGCTGGGGCAGAAGAAGCGTCTTCGCACGTTTATCGACAACTCTGCGCAGCCTCTCGCCAGTATGTTTGTCAGTGCGGGCAGGCGTGGTTTGGAAGTTGAATTGGCGCCTTCGGTATTGAAGGAACATACCGGGGCGGCATTCGCCGACATTGGGCGTCCCTGAATCCCTTGCCACAATAATCTGAGGCTTCAAGCTTTATCGGGTGTCAAAACTTCATCCTGCGCTGTAGGGCAAAAATTGTGCTCATCTGTCACTGGATAAGCGGTGTCGGTGCGGCTCATGCTCGCGCATCTATAAAAAAGGAGAAGTGCCATGCAGCTTGCGTTTCATCAGGTCGATGCGTTCAGTGACCGACCGTTTGGCGGTAACCCGGCGATGGTCTATCGGCTCGATGCCTGGATCGCCGACGACTTGATGCAGAAGATCGCGGCCGAACATAACTTGGCTGAAACCGCTTTCCTGGTGCGTGAAAACCAGCAGTGGCACATTCGATGGTTTACTCCCACCACGGAAGTCCCGCTCTGTGGACATGCGACATTGGCCAGCGCTTTTGTATTGTTCGAGGTCTATCACGAAACCGCGCAGCGGCTGGATTTCATTTGCAAGTCTGGAGCGCTGAGCGTCAGTCGCGAAGGTGACCGGCTCTGGTTGGATTTTCCTGCGATAGTGCCGGCTGAACTGGGCGCTTCCCTGGCGGTCCAGAATGCCTTGGGGGTCGAGGCGGTGGATGTGCTGAGCTCCAACGAGCTGTTCGTGGTGTTGGAGTCGGAGCAAGCCGTGCTCGACTGCAAGCCTGATATGGCCGCCTTGGCAAAGCTGCCGTGGCCGGGCGCTATCGTGACGGCGCCGGGAAGCAAGCACGATTTTGTCTCGCGCTATTTTGCCCCGGCGATCGGCATCAATGAGGATCCGGTCACCGGGTCAACCCATTGCAGCTTGATTCCATACTGGTCCAAGCGCCTGAACAAGCACGGTCTTACGGCGTATCAGTGTTCAGCCAGGGGCGGGGCATTGTTTTGTCGGCTGGAGGGAGAGCGGGTGAAGATCGGTGGGCATGCGACGCTGGTGGCAAGCGGGACGCTGTCCCTGGGTTGACCCGTGGCGAGGGAGCCAGCTCCTTCGCCACAAAAGCCTCCCGAAGCATTAGCTGGCCGCGCTGTGTCGCCGCACGCCACTTTCCACCGGCGGCAGATGGGCCGCTGTGCTGCCCGAGGCCTGGAACAATACCAAGTGCTCAGCCGCCACTCGGATACCAACGGTCGCCCCGACCTGATGATCGGCATGGCTCGGGAAAATCGATTCCAGTTGCGCGCCTGTCGGCAATTGCAGGCGATACAAGGTAGAAGCACCGAGGAACGTCTTGCCGACGATAGTGGCTGTCAGCTGGCTGTCTGGCGCATAGACGATATCGTCCGGGCGCAGCAGCACATCCACGGCGCCGCCGATCGGCCAGGTGTAGGCTCGGTTGCCGCGCAGCACGCCCAGTTCGGTTTGCACCGATTCCGGGCTGTCGAGTCGGCCGCGAATGAAATAACCCTGGCCGATGAAACTGGCGACGTAAGGTGTCAGCGGTTCGTGATACAGGTTGTACGGTGTATCCCACTGCTCCAGTCGACCTTCCCGGAATACACCGACATGATCGCTCACGGCAAAGGCCTCTTCCTGGTCATGGGTCACCAGGATCGCGCTGGTGCCGCGAGCCTTGAGAATGTCGCGCACCTCATGGCTGAGCTTGCGTCGCAGCTCGCCATCAAGGTTGGAAAACGGTTCGTCGAGCAACAACAGTTGCGGTTCGGGCGCCAACGCCCGGGCAAGCGCCACGCGTTGTTGCTGGCCCCCAGAAAGTTCATGGGGAAAGCGCTGGCCCAGGTTCTTCAAGTTGACCAATTCCAGCAGCTCTTCGACCACGCGATCCTTTTGAGGATGTTTGCGAATGCCGAAGGCCATGTTCTCGGCGACGCTCAAGTGCGGGAACAGCGCATAGTCCTGGAAAACCATGCCGATACGGCGTTTCTCCGGGGCGAGGGTAAAGCCCGCCCGGGAAATGGTTTCCCCGGCCAGCTGGATCTCACCTTCATGCACGGGCTCGAAACCGGCGATGGCCCGCAAGGTCGTGGTCTTGCCGCACCCGGACGAGCCGAGCAGGCAGCCGATATCGCCGGCATTGAGGTGCAGGTTAAGGTTCTGCACGACCCGTTGGTCCTGATAACCGCAGGCCAAGTTGTGCAAACTCAATAACAAGGAATGGCTCATGCGTGGTGGTACGCCGGCTCGACGAGAAACTCGAGCAGGGCCTTCTGTGCGTGGAGACGGTTCTCGGCCTGGTCCCAGGCCACGGAGCGCGGATCATCTAGCAGGTCGAGGCTGATCTCTTCGCCACGATGGGCCGGCAAGCAGTGCATGAACAGCACTTCGTCGTCCGCCAGATCGAGCAGGGCGCGATTGACCTGCAAAGGCGCGAATAGCTTCAGGCGCTTGGCGGTTTCTTCTTCCTGGCCCATGGACGTCCAGACGTCAGTGCTTACCAGGTGCGCGCCGGTGACCGCTTGTTTCGGGTCGCGAACGAGGGTCACGCGGTCACCGGCCCGGGCGACGAACTTCGGATTGGGCTCGTAGCCTTCAGGGCAGGCGATGCGCAGCTGGAAATCGAATTGGATCGCCGCTTCTATATAGCTGTTGCACATGTTATTGCCGTCACCGATCCACGCCACGGTCTTGCCCTGGATCGAGCCCCGGTGTTCGAGGAACGTCTGCATGTCGGCCAGGAGCTGGCAGGGATGCAAGTCATCGGACAGGCCATTGATCACCGGCACGCGGGAATGGGCTGCGAATTGGGTCAGGGTGCTGTGGGCAAAGGTCCGGATCATCACCGCATCGAGCATGCTTGACATGACGATGGCGCAATCGCTGATGGGCTCGCCGCGGCCGAGCTGGGTGTCGCGGGGCGACAGGAAAATCGCCTGGCCACCGAGCTGGATCATGCCGGCTTCGAACGAAATGCGCGTGCGCGTCGAGGCTTTCTCGAAGATCATCCCCAGTACACGGTTTTTCAAGGGCTCGAACAGTACGCCGCGCTTACGCAGGTCCTTGAGCTCCACGCCTCGACGGATGACGCCGAGCAACTCATCGGGCGTGAAATCCATCAGGGAGAGAAAGTGCCTTGCGCTCATGATTGACTACCTTTTGTTACTGACCGCAGATGCTCAAAGCCTTGTTTAATGGAAAAACGGGCGAGACCTGCGGCAAAAGCCGCACGGGGCGACGAAATTAGGGGAAGGCGCGATATTGACATTAAATGTCGCGTCTTACCAATAGGGCTACGGTTATAGGGGATTTCAGCGAAGTCACGGCAGGACTGCAATGACGTATTCAAAGCCGGTTTCCTGACAGCAGCAGCCCATTTGTACACTGGCGCCGCGGCGCTTGGCAAACAAGCCGGACGGGCGTGGGACGATAAACGCTCGCTTTTCGGCTGGCGTGCCTGGATTTCCAGTGCCCGTTGTCGGATGTGAGATTTCCTAATCCAAGGGCCTGGGTTATAAATGAACCCCTATATGCAGGAGCCCCGAAATGGATTCGAAAGAGCGACAACTGATGGAATTGCTGGGGCTGACGGCGCGCTCCCTGACGCACCTGACCGCTTCGGTGACGTCCATGTCATTCGAGTTGTTGCGCAGCGACGACGAAGTGACCAAGGCCGCGGGTCGTCGGATGATTGATCGCATGGCCACTATCAGCAGCGGACTTGACGAGCATTGGCGCTTGATTGGCGAATTGACGGGCGTACCTATTTCCCATGAGGAAGTGCAGACCATCGAGGAAATCCAGTTGCTGGCGCCGCCTCCCGAGCAGCCCTGAAATCGGCTGGCCTGATGCCCGCCGATTCACAGGACGAACGTCGCTGGCGCGGTAGGGGATCACGGGCCATAGTTTTGTTCCCGCGGCCGAAAACGGCCGCTACGAATAAAACAGAGACTGGCCATGACCAAGACTCTTCATCACCGTGCGTGCCATCTGTGTGAGGCCATCTGTGGCCTGACGCTCGAAACCACCGAAACTGAAGGCCAGGGCCTGGCGATCACCTCGATCAAAGGTGATCCGCTGGACAGTTTCAGTCGTGGGCACATCTGCCCAAAGGCAGTTGCGCTGCAGGATATCCAGAACGATCCGGACCGGTTGCGCCAGCCCATGCGGCGGATGGGCAGCGAATGGCAACCCATCGCCTGGGAGGATGCGTTCGCGTTGGTGGCCGAACGCCTGGCAAGCATCCAGGAACGCCACGGTCAGAACGCGGTGGGCGTTTATCAGGGCAACCCCAGCGTGCATAACTATGGGCTGATGACCCACAGCAATTATTTCCTCGGCCTGCTGAAAACCCGTAGCCGCTTCTCGGCGACCTCGGTGGATCAACTGCCCCATCACCTGACCAGCCACTTGATGTACGGCCACGGCCTCTTACTGCCAATTCCGGACATTGACCACACCGACTTCATGCTGATCCTGGGGGGCAATCCCCTGGCCTCCAATGGCAGCATCATGACTGTGCCGGACGTGGAGAAGCGCCTCAAGGCGATCCAGGCCCGGGGCGGCAAGGTGGTAGTCGTTGATCCACGGCGCAGCGAGACCGCGGCCATCGCCGACCAGCATGTCTTCGTACGCCCCGGTGGTGATGCTGCGTTGCTGTTTGGCTTGCTCAACACGCTCTTCAGCGAAGGCCTGGCTCGTGACGGTCATTTGCCGGTGGATGGTCTCGAAGAGGTGCGCCAGGCCGTTGCAAGCTTTACCGCGGAGGCGATGAGCCCGCTCTGTGCGGTTCCGGCGGCGCAGATCCGTCAACTGTCCCGTGATTTCGCCGCCGCGCCGTCAGCGGTGTGCTACGGGCGGATGGGCGTGTCGACCCAGGCTTTCGGCACGCTGTGCCACTGGCTGATCCAGGTGATTAATCTGGTGACCGGCAATCTGGACCGGGTAGGCGGGGCGCTGTGCACCGAGCCGGCAGTTGATTTGGTGGCGACCACCTCGGGCGGGCACTTCAATCGCTGGCAAAGTCGGGTTTCCGGGCGTCCCGAATACGCAGGCGAGCTGCCGGTGTCGGCCCTCGCCGAAGAAATGCTCACCGAAGGCGACGGGCAGATTCGTGCGCTGGTCACCGTGGCGGGCAATCCGGTGCTGTCCACGCCCAACGGACGGCAGCTGGAGCAGGCGCTGGATGGCCTGGAGTTCATGGTGAGTATCGATCTGTATATCAACGAGACCACTCGCTATGCAGACCTGATCCTGCCCTCGACCTCAGCCCTGGAAAACGATCATTACGACACCACATTCAATCTGTTCGCGGTGCGCAACGTCAGCCGTTTCAACCGGGCGATCCTGCCCAAGCCCGAGGGGGCGCTGCATGACTGGGAAATCTTCGTCGGCCTGGCCAAAGCCTTTGCGGCCCGGACCGGCAAGGAACTCAAGCCAACCATGCCGCCGGCACAGATGATCGATTTCGGCCTGCGGGCAGGTGCGTATGGGGATGCATCGCCGCACAAGCTGTCGCTGGCGACCCTGTTTGATCATCCACACGGCATTGACCTCGGTGCGCTCAAACCCAATCTCAGCGCAAGGTTGAAAACTGAAAATGGTCGGGTGCAGGCCGCGCCCGCGGTGATCCTCGCCGACCTGGCGCGCTTTGCCGCGTTGCGAGCGCCGGCAGTGGATGAGCTGCTGATGATTGGCCGTCGCCATGTGCGCAGCAACAACTCCTGGATGCATAACTTTCATCGACTGGTAAAAGGCAAGCCGCGCCATCAGCTGCTGATGCATCCCGATGACCTGGCGAGCCGGGGTCTTGTCGATGGACAGCGAGTCAAGGTCAGTTCGCGAGTAGGGGTGATCGAAGTGGAGGTGCAGGGCAGCCTGGACATGATGAAAGGCGTGGTCAGTCTTCCTCACGGCTGGGGCCATGCCCGACCGGGTGTGCAGATGACCATTGCCAGCGCGCAGCCGGGTTCCAGTGCCAATGACTTGACCGATGAGTGCCAACTCGATGAGTTGTCCGGCAACGCGGCGCTTAACGGGGTTCCGGTGAAGGTGGCGGCTGCGTAGAATTGTCTCTGGGGCGGACCGAGCAGGGAGCTCGGCTTTCCGTTACAATGCGCCACCGTGTCGACATCTGAAGTCGCAAAGTTTAAGCCGAGGTGCTCCGTGGATATCATCGAAACGATTAAAGACCAGATTGCCAACAACACCGTCCTGCTCTACATGAAAGGCTCGCCAAACGCACCGCAGTGCGGCTTTTCGGCAAAGGCTGCTCAAGCGGTGATGGCGTGTGGCGAGAAGTTTGCCTACGTGGACATCCTGCAGAACCCGGAAATCCGCGCCAACCTGCCCAAGTACGCCAACTGGCCAACCTTCCCACAGTTGTGGGTTGGCGGTGAGTTGATTGGCGGCAGCGACATCATGACCGAGATGGCGGCTGACGGTTCGTTGCAGTCCACGATCAAGGATGCTGTAGAAAAAGCGTCGGCGACCAAGACCGAAGCTTGATTCATGACGGTTCTGTTCGCCGCACAGGGTGTGGCGGACGAGCTTTGTGGTATGCCTGGAATCCGGGCAACAAAAAGCCCCGCTCCTCGAAAGAGGGCGGGGCTTTTTAGTAGCTTGCTTTCGGGGAAGCTTATTCTTCGCCCATCTGCGATTGCAGGTAGTTCTCAAGACCGATCTTGTCGATCAGGCCCAACTGGGTTTCGAGCCAGTCGATGTGTTCTTCCTCGGATTCCAGGATGTCCTCGAGCAGTTCGCGACTGCCGAAGTCTCCCACGGTTTCGCAATGGGCGATGGCGGCTTTCAGGTCCTTGTGGCCTTCACGCTCGATTTTCAAGTCGCACTCAAGCATTTCCTTGGTGTGCTCACCGATGTGCAGCTTGCCCAAGTCCTGGACGTTCGGCAGGCCTTCGAGAAACAGGATGCGCTTGATCAACTTGTCCGCGTGTTTCATCTCGTCGATGGACTCGTGGTACTCGTGCTTGCCCAGCTTGTTCAGGCCCCAATCTTCATACATGCGTGCGTGCAGGAAGTATTGATTGATCGCGACCAGCTCATTGGCGAGGATCTTGTTGAGATGCTGGATGACTGTGATGTCGCCTTTCATGGTGAGGGCCTGCCCTGTAATAGCTGTGTATAAGGCAGAGTTTGAGCCGCGTATTTGCGAGTGTCAAACCTAAGTTATTGAATAATAAATGAAAATTAATCGGAATAAGAATGTTTGTGTTCCGCGTCTGGAAGCTAAGCAATTGATTTACAGACATAAAAAAACCGGACATAGAGTCCGGTTCTTCAAAAAGCTGGATTTATGCGGCAGTAAATTCTACCGGGTAAGGGATCGAGGCCTGGGCGGTCTGCACTTTGGCGAGGGTTTCACGCACCACTTCCTTGGCAAGGCAGGCGCATTTACCGCATTGGCTGGCTACGCCGGTGGCCTGGCGGACTTCGCGGTAGCTGCAGCAACCTTCATAGATCGCTTCGCGGATTTGTCCGTCGGTGACGCCAGTGCAGAGGCATACATACATAAGTGAGAACCGTCGCTGGTTGTGACTCAATTGAGACGGATCTTAATGTTAACGAGAATGATTGTCAAAGTGGTTTCTAAAGCTCTTTCACCACAGCGGCATCAGGCTGACGAACGGTTTGGTGAAGATGCATGCCGCTAAGTGCCACGGATTTCGATGTCACTGAAAAACCGTTGAGGACAGTCCAAATGTGCGGTGTATGATGGTCGGTCCTTGCAAAGCGGGTTCATGTCACAGGGTTGTCGCCTTAGGGTGGCAGGCTGGCACGGACCTGTGTTTTCACGTTACTACACCAGGAGATATCCAATGAGCGTACTCGTAGGCAAACAAGCCCCGGACTTCACCGTTCCTGCCGTCCTCGGCAACGGCGAAATCGTCGACAGCTTCACCCTGTCCTCCGCCATCAAAGGCAAATACGGCCTGGTGTTCTTCTACCCGCTGGACTTCACCTTCGTCTGCCCATCCGAGCTGATCGCGCTGGACCACCGCATGGACGATTTCAAGGCCCGCAACGTTGAAGTGGTCGCTGTTTCGATCGACTCGCACTTCACCCACAACGCCTGGCGCAACACCCCGATCAACAATGGCGGGATCGGCCAAGTGAAGTACACCATGGCTGCCGACATGAAGCACGAAATCGCCAAGGCCTACGACGTTGAGTCCGAAGGCGGCGTGGCCTTCCGTGGCGCATTCCTGATCGACGACAAAGGCGTGGTTCGTTCGCAGATCATCAACGATCTGCCGCTGGGCCGTAACATGGAAGAGCTGATCCGTCTGGTCGACGCCCTGCAATTCCACGAAGAGCACGGCGAAGTCTGCCCGGCCAACTGGAAAAAAGGCGACAAGGGCATGACTGCGTCCCCTGAAGGCGTAGCCGCTTATCTGGGCGAGCACAGCGACAAGCTGTAAGCGCACGCGGCATAAAAAAACCGGCCCTTGATGGGCCGGTTTTTTTATGGGCGGGTTATCAGTTCCAATGCAGATATCTGTGGCGAGGGAGCCACAAGCGCCGGATCTGGCGCCGGTGTCAGTCGTCGAAATCCTGCCAGCCGCCCATCTCCTTCCAGCGATTGACGATGCCGCAGAACAGCTCGGCAGTTTTCTCAGTGTCATAGCGGGCCGAGTGGGCTTCGCGGCCATCGAAATCGATGTCGGCTGCCTGGCAGGCCTTCGCCAATACCGTCTGGCCGTACGCCAGGCCCGCGAGGGTTGCGGTGTCGAAGCTGGAAAACGGATGGAACGGGTTGCGCTTCATATCCAACCGCGCAACGGCGGCATTGAGAAAGCCCAAGTCAAAGCTGCTGTTGTGACCGACCAGGATCGCACGCTTGCAACCGTTGGCTTTCAGCGCCTTGCGCACGCCACGGAAGATGTCGGTCAGCGCGGTTTCCTCGCTGACCGCCATGCGCAGCGGGTGATCAAGCTTGATCCCGGTGAATTCCAGTGCGGCGGCTTCGACGTTGGCGCCTTCGAACGGTTCGACGCGGAAGAAATAGGTGTGGTCAGGGAACACGAAGCCTTTTTCGTCCATGCCGATGGTCGTCGCGGCGATTTCCAGCAGCGCATCGGTGGCGGAGTTGAAGCCGCCGGTTTCCACGTCGACCACCACCGGCAGATAGCCCCGGAAACGAGCGGCCATGGGATGGCGAGCGCCCCCGGAACCGGCGTTGCCGTCCAGTTCGTCGTCGAAATGATCTTCACTCACGCGTTTTCCTCCAGCAGGCGCCAGCGCAGTTTTTCACCGGCGCGCAGCGGGATGACAGTCAGCTCGCCAAAGGGCAGGCTGGCGGGGGCGGTCCACTCGTCGCGGACCAGGGTAATACGATCGGTGTTCACCGGCAGGCCATAGAAACGCGGGCCGTGCACGCTGGCGAAACCTTCGAGCTTGTCCAGCGCATTGCGCTGATCGAACGCCTCGGCGTACATCTCGATGGCGGCGTAGGCGGTGTAGCACCCGGCGCAACCGCAAGCGGCTTCCTTGGCGTGACGGGCGTGGGGCGCCGAGTCCGTGCCGAGGAAAAACTTGGCGCTGCCGCTGGTGGCGGCGTCGAGCAAGGCTTCCTGATGGGTGTTGCGCTTGAGGATCGGCAGGCAATAGAAGTGCGGCCGGATGCCGCCCACCAGCATGTGGTTGCGGTTGTATAGCAGGTGATGCGCAGTGATCGTCGCGCCGACATTGGCCGGGGCTTCGTTGACGAACTGCACGGCATCGCCGGTGGTGATGTGCTCGAAGACCACCTTGAGCGTCGGGAAACGCTCCACGACGCGACGCATATGCTCGTCGATGAAGATTTTCTCGCGGTCGAACACGTCAACATCGCTGCGGGTGACTTCACCGTGGATCAGAAGGGGCATCCCGACTTCAGCCATGGCTTCCAGCGCCGGGAAAATCTTGTCGATGCTCGTGACGCCGGAATCCGAGTTGGTGGTGGCGCCAGCCGGGTACAACTTGGCCGCGTGGACGAAACCGCTGGTCTTGGCCTCGCGTATTTCCTCGGGCTGGGTGCGATCGGTGAGATAAAGCACCATCAGTGGCTCGAAGCGGCTGCCAGCCGGGCGCGCGGCGAGGATGCGCTGGCGATAGCCATCAGCCTCGACAGCGTTACGCACGGGCGGAACCAGGTTAGGCATGATGATTGCGCGCCCGAAGGTGCGCGCGACATCGGCGACGGTATGGGTCAACACAGCACCATCGCGAAGATGAATATGCCAGTCGTCGGGACGCAGCAGGGTCAGGCGGTCGGACATGGGGGGCTTCCAGGCGGGTCAAACTCTGGGGAATGCTACCGGAAAAGACCGATGCGGGCACCCGCTATCAAGTTTTGGCGCAAGTGACCGATAGCCCCTTCAGGTGTGCCACGATTCCGTGCGGTGTCTCGGACAGGCGTCATGCCACGTGTTTTTCGATTTCCGTATAAATGCCAGTGGAGCCTCCCGTGCGCCAGCGTTATCTAGCCTTGCTCAGTGTGTTTGCCAGCCTTCCCGCGATGGCGCTCACTTTCCAGACCCGTCTGGAGAGCATCGAGTGGACGGTCGAAGGCGACAAGTTCGAGTGCCGGCTGAGCCAGCCGATCACCGATTTCGGTAGCGGCGAGTTCGTGCGCCGGGCAGGCGAGCAGGCCACGTTCCGGCTCAAGGCCTATAACCCGATGATGGGTGGCGGCTCCGCGACGTTGCTGGCGGCTGCGGCGCCTTGGCAGCCAGGGCGAGGTGACATCAACCTGGGCTCGGTCAGGATCGGCAGCGGCGATGTGCTGTTCGACAGCTCCCAGGTGCAGGCGGGCCGTCTGATCAGCGGGTTGCTGGAGGGGCGTAGCCCTGTGGTCCGACGTAATACCGAGGACGGCCGGGTATCGGAGGTCCGCCTGTTGCCTGTGCGCTTCAACAAGGCTTTCAGCGATTATCAAGGCTGCGTGGCGAAACTGTTACCGAAGAACTTCGAGCAGATCAAGCAAACCCAGATCGGCTTTCCCGGCGAGGGGATTGAACTCGATGCCCAAGCCAAGGCGCAGTTGCAGGTCATGCTTGACTTCATCAAGGCTGACCCGAGCGTCAATCATGTCGAACTCGACGGCCATTCCGACAACAGTGGCAACCGTTTGACCAATCGTGAATTGTCGCGCCGCCGTGCACTGGCGGTCATGGATTTCTTCAAGGCCAACGGTTTCCAGGAGTCCCAATTCACCGTACGTTTCCACGGTGAGCGTTATCCCCTCGTCTCTAATACCAACGCCGCCAATCGAGCCAAGAACCGGCGTGTGGTCGTGCAGCTGGCGCGTGTGACGGCGACTCAAGCTCCGACGCTACAACCGACGACACCGCCAGCGACGCCGCCTGCCGCACCGGCAGGGGCGCCTGGCAAGGTTCCGGCGCCGGTCGCTCCCACCAAAACTGCAGCCCCCGCTGCGGCGACGGCGCGAACCTCCTGATCCTGCACTGATCGTCGCGCGCTCGACATAATCTGTCGCTTCGTCGTCATAAGCTGTCGCGCCCCTGTAAATTATTCGCGCTGGACGTTAGACTTCCCGGCTTTCCGTACAACCCGTGGAGTGATGGCATGGCGGACGTAAACAAGGTCGTTCTGGCGTATTCCGGCGGCCTGGACACTTCGGTGATCCTCAAGTGGCTGCAGGACACTTATAACTGCGAAGTGGTGACCTTCACCGCTGACCTGGGGCAGGGCGAAGAAGTCGAGCCTGCACGCGCCAAGGCTCAGGCCATGGGCGTCAAAGAGATCTACATCGACGATTTGCGCGAAGAGTTCGTCCGCGACTTCGTGTTCCCAATGTTCCGCGCCAACACTGTTTACGAAGGCGAGTACCTGTTGGGTACTTCTATTGCCCGTCCGCTGATTGCCAAGCGCCTGATCGAAATCGCCAACGAAACCGGCGCCGACGCCATTTCCCATGGCGCCACCGGCAAAGGCAACGACCAGGTGCGTTTCGAGCTGGGCGCCTACGCCCTCAAGCCGGGCGTGAAGGTCATTGCCCCGTGGCGTGAATGGGACTTGCTGTCCCGTGAAAAACTGATGGACTACGCCGAGAAGCACGCGATCCCGATCGAGCGCCACGGCAAGAAGAAGTCCCCGTACTCGATGGACGCCAACTTGCTGCACATCTCCTACGAAGGCGGCGTGCTGGAAGACACCTGGACCGAGCACGAAGAAGACATGTGGCGCTGGACCGTCTCCCCGGAGAAAGCCCCCGATACGCCTCAGTACCTGGAACTGACCTATCGCAACGGTGACATTGTCGCGCTGGATGGCGTGGAAATGAGCCCGGCGACCGTTCTGGCGACTCTGAATCGTATCGGCGGCGAACACGGCATTGGTCGTCTGGACATCGTCGAGAACCGCTATGTTGGCATGAAGTCCCGTGGCTGCTACGAAACCCCGGGTGGCACTATCATGCTGCGCGCGCACCGGGCGATTGAATCGATCACCCTGGACCGCGAAGTGGCTCACTTGAAAGACGAGTTGATGCCCAAGTACGCCAGCCTGATCTACACCGGCTACTGGTGGAGCCCGGAGCGTCTGATGCTGCAACAGATGATCGATGCCTCCCAGGCTCACGTGAATGGCGTCGTGCGGTTGAAGCTCTACAAAGGCAACGTGATCGTCACCGGACGCAAATCCGACGAGTCGTTGTTCGATGCGAACATCGCGACCTTCGAGGAAGACGGTGGGGCCTACAACCAGGCCGACGCGGCCGGTTTTATCAAGCTCAACGCCCTGCGCATGCGCATTGCGGCGAACAAGGGTCGTAAGTTGTTCTGATCCGGCTTAAAAAAAACGGCCTGCGATAAGCAGGCCGTTTTTTTATACATTCCTTCTAGCGCCCTCCCTTCCGGCTCATCCCCGAGATGACTCGATTTCCCAGTTGATACGGCAGATTATCTAGCAGAACGCCTGCGTTTTTTACCAGGTGAACGGCGTGGGCGATGGCTATCCCGGGAGGAGTCGTCCATGCTTTTCGTGAAATGCTTGCCCTTGCGGAAATCCGAAGGTGAATACAAAGAGCGGTAATTGAAGTTGAGCGTAGTGAAGAACAGAAGTAACAAGTAAAACGGAAAGCTGATCAGGAACCAAAGAAAGTATTCGCGATCCTGGTCATCCAGGAACGGCAGT
Source organism: Pseudomonas sp. SWRI154 (assembly GCF_014268645.1). Taxonomy (NCBI): domain Bacteria; kingdom Pseudomonadati; phylum Pseudomonadota; class Gammaproteobacteria; order Pseudomonadales; family Pseudomonadaceae; genus Pseudomonas; species Pseudomonas sp. SWRI154. The sequence goes on along the minus strand of NZ_JABWQW010000011.1, from coordinate 14,088 downwards.
GAAATGGCTGCGGTGCTTTCGGATAAAGTTGCGAATATGGCGATAAGGGTCAGGGGGTTGGTAACGGTTCTCAGTGGTGTGTTCATAGTTGATACTCATAAATAGTTTTATGCTCGAATATTGAGATTGATGGATTAAGTCTTGTTGCGTGCTTTGAAGCATTAAGAATATCGATGGTGCAGTTGTTTTGTTGTCAATTGGATAGAATCTTTTATACAGAAACTCATGCATCTGGGCGAAATTTTCGCTGTTGTCTATAAATAAATCAGTAACTATTTATGATAAATGGCTTTCTCCTGATGTTGCCGTCAGAGAAGTTTTTTCGGGAGAAGTCGCATTGTTCATAGGGTTTCCGGCTCGTCAGAATAAGCCGCATCATGGCTGTGGAAAAAATCGTGGCACATTATTTCTCAGGTTATTTGTAGGATTTTTCTGTATTGCTTGTAGGTTATGTCTTTCGGTGCGAGCGGTCATGGGGGGCGGCATGCCAAGGCCGAAATGACTAGGCTATTGTGCGTGCTCTAAAAACTCGAACAGCGAATTTGGATTTGCCCATGAATAAAGTGCTGATCGTGGATGATCATCCCGTCATTCGTCTTGCTGTACGTTTGCTAATGGAGCGCCATGGATATGAAGTTATCGCTGAAGCAGATAATGGCGTCGATGCGTTACAGATTGCCAGGGAACAAATGCCTGACATTGTCATCCTGGATATTGGGATCCCGAAATTGGATGGGTTGGAGGTCATCGCTCGTTTGACCGCCAATCCATCACCCTTGAAGGTATTAGTGCTGACTTCACAATCGCCCGGACATTTCTCTATGCGCTGCATGCAGACAGGTGCCGCCGGCTATGTTTGCAAACAACAGGATTTGACCGAGCTGTTAAGCGCAATAAAGGCGGTGCTGTCCGGCTACAGCTATTTCCCTAACCAAGCATTGCATACGGTTCGTTCAAGCCTTGGGAATGCCAGCGAGTCCGATATGGTTGATCGCCTGTCCGCAAGGGAAATGATGGTCCTTCAGGAACTGGCTCGCGGAAAGACCAACAAGGAAATAGCGGATGGGATGTTCCTGAGCAACAAGACCGTCAGCACCTACAAGACTCGCTTGTTGTTGAAACTCAATGCCCGCTCGCTGGTCGACCTGATCGAACTGGCACAGCGAAATGGCTTGGTGTGAGTTTCCGGCTACGCGTAATCAGTAAAAAGCCTCCATCAGGGAGGCTTTTACGTGTCAGAGATCAAAGTCATAATCGGCGAGTTGCTTCTCTAAGCGACGCTCTTCCAGCAGGTTATCGATGGTACGGCGTTTGCTCAGGTTGGTTTTCGCCACTTCCACGACCGCAGGTTCCGCGTCGTCAGCTTCGACGGCGATGAAATCGTCTTCTACATCCAATTGTTCTTTGCCAGTACTCATGGGTTCGACTCCAGGCTAAGAATGCCATTGGCGCTCCTTATATCGATAAACCACCGGCGGGTAAAAAAGATTTTTTCAATCGACTTATCAACAGGAGCAATAGCGCCTCAATCGTCCGATGTCTTGTGCTTGTATTCGCAGAGGTCTTCGATCCTGCAACTCCCGCAGCGTGGCTTGCGCGCCAGGCAAACGTAACGCCCGTGGAGGATGAGCCAGTGATGGGAATCCAGCAGGTATTCCTTGGGTACGAATTTCAGCAGCTTCGTCTCCACTTCCACCACATTTTTGCCCGGGGCCAAGCCGGTGCGGTTGCTGACGCGGAAAATGTGGGTATCGACCGCCATCGTCAACTGACGAAACGCCGTATTGAGGACCACGTTGGCAGTCTTGCGACCGACGCCCGGCAGGGCCTCCAGCTCCTCCCGAGTCTGTGGAATTTCCCCCCCGTGGCGCTCAATCAACAGGCGACAGGTTTCGATCACATTTTTTGCCTTGCTATTGAACAGCCCGATGGTCTTGATGTATTCGGACAGCCCTTCAACGCCAAGGGCATGGATCGCCTGTGGCGTATTGGCCACGGGGAAAAGTTTGGCGGTAGCCTTGTTGACGCCGACGTCGGTGGATTGGGCCGACAGGATCACCGCGATTAGCAACTCGAACGCAGAGGAATAAGCCAGTTCGGTTTTCGGCTCCGGGTTGTCTTCATGAAAACGACGAAATATTTCCAGGCGTTTTGCGGCGTTCATGGGCGCGGCGGTTCCTCTTGGGGTGATGGGGCTTTGATGGTTTTCCAGGCTTGGTAAGCCGCCAGTAGCAAGCCCAGCAGAATGAATCCGCCAGGGGCGAGCAGGGCCAGTGGGACGTCCCTGCCGATCAATTCCCGCAGAGCGCCCAGGGTGATGATCAACAGGCCAAACTGTCCCGCCAGCCTGAGATGGGCAGCCATGCGGGGCTCGACGATGGTTGCGTGCTCCAGCACTACGCAGCTCACGGCGATCCATCCGATATACAGGCTCAACACTCCGTGGTGCTCCAGCATCCAGGCCTCTGCAACAAGGCTTGCGCAAGCGGTCAGCGCCGCGGCCAGGACGATCGACGCAACAAGCCGTTGGTCGGCCGTGAGGCGTTGCCTCAGCAAAATCATTGTGCCGCCATGGGTGAAGCTGATCAGAACCCAGGCACACCATAGAAGCAGCGAATTGATCAGCGAGTCGCTTGCGCCCACCAGGGGGACGAGCACCAGCCCACGGGTCCAGGCCGCAGGTTTATTCATGATCAATCGTTCCTGTCAGCCGAGCCTTGTTTTCGTCGAAGTAACGCAGCGCGTCGTGTACAGCCTGGAGCACGGCCCGGGACGTGACCGTCGCGCCAGCCAGTTGATCGAATTGGCCCTGATCCTTTTTCAAGGCCCAGCCGTCATCGGTAGGCGCCTGGCGTGACTTTCCGTGAAAGGTTTGCAGCCAAGTGTTCGGCCAACCGGCAATTGCCGCGCCCAGGCCTGGAGTTTCCGACTGGCGCAGTGTTTTCACTCCCAGTAGTCGGCCTGTCGGGTCGATAGCGGTCAGCAGTTCGATGCTGCCTTCATAACCCAGTACTTGGCTGCGTAACAGCACTGCGCTGGGCCGGCCGGTGTGGGTCGCCAGGTAACCGCCCAGCAAGGTGCTGTGAGATAAAGTGACCGGAGCCGCGAGGACGGGCCGCTCCAGCGGCTGATTGTCGTAGCGGTCGGCCGGCAATACGTCGAGCAAGGTTTTGCTGGCTATCGCTTGTCGCTGGGCTTCGATGCGCCCGCTGGTATTGATTTGCATGACATACGTGGCGCCGATGCAAAGGCCGGTCAGTAGTATCAGGATTAAAATGCCCGTGACGTTTTTCATGTCACCGAACGCCTTTGTCGTGCCTCGGCGAAGCGGTCCAGCGCGGGCGCGCCGAGGTTCATCAACAACACCGCGAACGCCACGCCATCCGGGAAACCGCCCCAAGTGCGAATCAGATAGACCAGCAATCCTGCGCCGGCGCCGAACAACAGCCGGGCGAGCGGGGCCTTCGCGCCCGACACGGGTTCGGTGGCGATAAAAAACGCGCCCAGCATGGTGGCTCCGGTCAGCAGATGAAACAGTGGCGAGCCGTGGGAGTCCGAGCCCGAGCCGTTCCAGCACAGCAAGCTGATCGTGAACAAGCTGACAAGCATGCCCACCGGGGCGTGCCAACTGAATACCCTTTGTCGCAACAGAAACAGGCCTCCGGCGAGGAAGGCCAGGTTGATCCACTCGACACCGTGTCCACCCCAGCGACCGAACGCCGGGTTGCTGGCGAACAGCTCATCGATGGTCAGGCTTCTATTGATCTGCAGGCTGTCCAACGCTGTGGCTCCGGCCCACCCATCGGGCGCCTGGGCAATGCCGGCAACCTGCCGCAAGCCCTCGAGCAGGCCCATGCCGTGGAGCGACGGCCATTGGCTCACATACTGGGGAAACGCCACGAGCACCAGGGCATACCCCAACATCGCCGGGTTGAACGGATTGCTGCCGACTCCGCCCCATAAATGCTTGCCAAACAACAAGGCGCAGGCGACCGCTGTGACGATCAGCCACCAAGGGCAATACGCCGGCAAGGCCAAGGCCAGCAAGAGGGCGCTGACCCATGCGCTACCGTCGCTCAGGCCCGGCTTGAGTGGCCATCGCCGCAAACGCAACACCAACGCCTCGACCGCCAGTGCGGCGAGGCCTGACAACAGCAAGTTGAGCAGCACGCCCCAGCCGTAGACCCACACCGACACCAGCACTCCGGGCAGCGCCGCCAGCAGCACTTGCCGCATTGCTTGTCGCAGCCGTTCGTCCATCGGGTCAGGTAGCGGCATGAGCGTTCACTTGTCGTTCGGCGTCTTTTACGGCTTGCTCCAACGCTTGCAGTTGCTCTTGCGAGGTCGCGGCAGTCCGGGCCTTGCTCAGCTCTGCGCGACGCATCGCCAGTTGAATCTTGGCCCGCTTGAGCTCGGCGTCGTTTACTGGCTTGACGGCTGGCGCTGGAGCAACGGGGCAAGCGCTGTTTTCCAGTTGGGCCAGCACCTGCTCCGCCGTCTCGAACTGGCGTTGCAGGACGATCAGTTGCGACTGCTGCTCGAAGGTCGGCGGATGGCCGAACGCTTTCAAGGATTTGTTCAGTTGCGCCCGACTCATGGCCAAATCGATCTTGGCTTTTTTCAAGGCGGCATCGGCGCCGGCGGCTTTCTGCGCGCGCACTCGCTCCAGCGCGGCCTGCACCGGGTCAAGGGGCTGTGCCTCGGCTTGCTGGACGTTGCGCTGGGTCCGGGCGAGACGCTCGGCCTGGCGCTGCTCTTCTTCGCGACGCAGGCGCGCGTTGCGTTGTTCAAAGCGTCGGCGGGCGTGATTGCGCTTGGCGGTTCGGGCCTGCTGTTCCTCGACGCTAAAGGCCAAGCCGCCGACGACCGGCAATACGCTTGCCATCGGCAATGGCCGCATCTCGATACAGTCCACTGGGCAAGGCGCCACGCATAGATCGCAGCCGGTGCATTCGTCGACAAGCACCGTGTGCATCAACTTTGCCGCGCCGACAATCGCGTCCACCGGGCAGGCCTGGATGCATTTGGTGCAACCGATGCATTCGGCCTCCCGGATAAAGGCGAGCTGAGCCGGCGCCGAGCCGCGACTGACGTCCAGCTCGAGCACCGGGATCTTCATCAGCTCGGCCAGGGCCGCGATGGTCTCGCTACCGCCTGGCGGGCATTTATTGATTGGCTCACCCTGGGCGATGCCTTCGGCGTAAGGCTTGCAACCGGGATGGCCGCATTTACCGCATTGAGTCTGCGGGAGCAAGGCGTCGATACGTTGAATCAGGCTCATGTCTTGACCAGCCCGCGTAATCCGAGAAAGGCCACCGCCATCAGTCCGGCGCTGATCAACTGAATCGGCAGGCCTCGAAAAGGCTGGGGAATGTTGTTATCCAGGACTCGCTGGCGCAAGTCATCGAACAGACTCAATACCAGCCAGAAACCCAGCCCGGCGCCCAGGCTCGCGGCAATGGCCTGGCCCAAGCCTGATCCCTCCCGGCTGTTGAGCAGGGTGACACCCAATATGCCGGCGTTGCCGAGCAACATGGGCCACAGGCCGTCGAATGGCAACAAAGGAAACGTGCGTGCCAGCAGCCGCAACAACGGCCCGATCAGCAAGACGCTCAGGGGCAGCCACACGAATAACCGCAGCGACGCCAGGTCGGCCGGCACCAGCAGCCAATGCTCGATCAGATACCCCAAGGTCCCGACTATCAGCATCAGGCATGCCGTCGCCAGGCCCAGGGCATGGACTTGGTTTCTGCCCTCGGCTGCCAAGAGCGGATCGACACCCAGCGGCCAATGCAACACAAGGTTGTTGATCAGGGCCGCGCTCAACAGGGGCAAGAGGATTTCGGTCATGGGTATTGGGTGACAGTGCCTGTTACAAGAGTAGGCATTATCCGGCACGCCGTGAGAGTGGGCCAGATATGAAAATCCCACAGTCGCTCGACAGCCACTGTGGGATCGGTGCAGCGCGCCGTGGTGTTATTTGATTCGTTGGCCCGGCTTGGCACCGCTGTCCGGGCTCAGCAGGTAGATTTCCTCGCCGCCGGGGCCAGCCGCCATCACCATGCCTTCCGAAATACCGAAGCGCATTTTGCGCGGCTTGAGGTTGGCGATCATCATCGTCAGCCGGCCTTCGAGCTTGGCAGGATCCGGGTACGCACTCTTGATGCCGGAGAACACGTTGCGTTGCTCATCGCCGATGTCCAGGGTCAGGCGCAGCAACTTGTCGGCGCCTTCGACGGCTTCAGCCTTGATGATCAGCGCCACGCGCAAGTCGATGGCGGCGAACGCATCGAAATCGATTTCCGGCGACAACGGATCCTTGGCCAGCTCGCCGTTGCCAGCAGGGCCGCCGGTGTCGGTCTGGCTGGCCGCCAGGTCTTCCTTGGAGGCGTCGATCATCGCTTGTACCTTGGTTGGGTCGATCCGGGTCATCAACGGCTTGAACTCGTTCAACTGATGGTTGCTCAGCAGAGTCTGGTGATCGTTCCAGGTCAGTGGCGCGACGTTCAGGAACGCTTCGGCATCGGCGGCCAGCAGCGGCAGCACCGGCTTGAGGAAAATCACCAACTGGCGGAACAGGTTGATGCCCAGGGCGCAGATCGCCTGGACTTCGTCCTGCTTGCCGTCCTGCTTGGCCAGTGACCACGGTGCCTTGTCGGCGATCCAGGCGTTGGCACGGTCGGCCAGCCCCATGATTTCGCGCATGGCACGGGCGAAGTCGCGGCCCTCGTAGGCTTCGGCGATGCTTGGCGCGGCGGCCAGGAAGGCATCGGTCAGCTCCGGGGCGGCATTGCCCGCCACCAGCACACCGGCGTTGCCTTTGTGGATGAAACCGGCGCAACGGCTGGCAATGTTGACGACCTTGCCCACGAGGTCGGAGTTGACCTTCTGCACGAAGTCTTCGAGATTCAGGTCCAGGTCGTCGACGCCACGGCCCAGCTTGGCCGCGTAGTAGTAGCGCAGGTATTCCGGCGACAGGTGGTCCAGGTAAGTCCGCGCCTTGATGAAGGTGCCGCGGGACTTGGACATTTTCTGGCCATTGACGGTCAGGTAGCCATGGACGTTGATGCCGGTCGGCTTGCGGAAACCGGCGCCTTCCAGCATGGCGGGCCAGAACAGCGCGTGGAAGTTGACGATGTCCTTGCCGATGAAGTGATACACCTCGGCCGTGGAGTCCTTTGCCCAGAACGCATCGAAGTCCAGCTCCGGGGTGCGGTCGCAAAGGTTCTTGAAGCTCGCCATGTAGCCGATGGGCGCATCCAGCCACACGTAGAAATACTTGCCGGGCTCGCCGGGAATCTCGAAGCCGAAATACGGCGCATCGCGGGAAATGTCCCACTCTTGCAGGCCAGAGTCGAGCCACTCGGCGAGCTTGTTGGCCACGGCGTCCTGCAACGTGCCGCTGCGGGTCCAGGTTTGCAGCATCTGCTGGAAATCCGGCAGCTTGAAGAAGAAATGCTGGGAGTCCCTGAGCACCGGGGTAGCTCCAGAAATCGCCGATTTCGGGTCCTTCAGGTCGGTCGGTGCGTAAGTGGCGCCACATTTTTCACAATTGTCGCCGTACTGGTCTTCGGTGCCGCATTTCGGGCAGGTGCCCTTGATGAAACGGTCGGCCAGGAACATTTTCTTTTCCGGGTCGAAGTACTGCGTGACCGAACGGGTCGAAATGTGCCCGGCATCACGCAGCTTCAAATAGATCTGGCTCGACAGCTCACGGTTTTCTTCGGCGTGAGTGGAGTGGAAGTTGTCGAAGTCCACCAGGAACTCGGCAAAGTCGGCGCTATGTTCAGCCTGGACGTTGGCGATCAGTTGCTCCGGGGTGATGCCTTCTTTTTCCGCGCGCAACATGATGGCCGAACCGTGGGCGTCGTCGGCGCAGACGTAGATGCATTGGTTGCCGCGATGTTTCTGGAAGCGCGTCCACATATCGGTCTGGATGTATTCCAGCATATGGCCGAGGTGAATCGAACCATTGGCATAGGGCAGGGCGCTGGTGACGAGGATCTTGCGTGGCTCGGACATGGGGCTCGGCTACTTGATGAAACGGAGGTCGGCCACTATAAAGCGCTGGCGGCTTTTTTTCACCCTTCGGGGCTGTTTCAGAGTGCTGCGCGGTTGTGGCGAGGGAGCTTGCTCCCGCTGGGTCGGTCCGACGCTTCGGGCGAAGCCGCCCCAAAGCTTTCAGCCTGGCATGCAGGCGAACTGCGTCAGCCCCATTGCGACTGCTGCGCAGTCGAGCGGGAGCAAGCTCCCTCGCCACAAGAGCGTTTGTCGTCCTTAATCGGGTCGCCACGACAGCATGCGCGGCGTAGGATAGCGGCCTGTTTTCAAGTCTTGCTATCGGAGTTGCCCATGAGCGCCGTCAATCGCGCAGCGGTGGAAGCCGTTCTTCGCCAATACACCGACCCCTACCTGAACCAGGACCCGGTCAGCGCCGGATGTGTGCGCGCCATCGATATCCAGGGGGACCGCGTCAGTGTCCAGCTGGAAATCGGCTACGCCGCCGATCTGTTCAAGAGCGGTTGGGCGCAAATGCTGCAGATGGCGATCGAGGGCCTGGACGGCGTGACAGCCGCAAAGGTCCAGGTCAACAGCGTGATTGCCGCCCACAAGGCCCAGGCGCAAGTACCAGGGCTGGCCAACGTCAAGAATGTGATCGCCGTGGCGTCGGGCAAGGGCGGCGTCGGCAAGTCCACCACCGCCGCCAACCTGGCCCTGGCCTTGGCACGTGAAGGGGCGAGGGTCGGTATTCTCGATGCCGACATCTACGGCCCTAGCCAGGGCATCATGTTCGGCGTCGCCGAAGGCACGCGACCCCAGGTCAAGGACCAGAAGTGGTTCGTGCCGATCCAGTCCCACGGCGTGGAAGTCATGTCCATGGCGTTCCTGACCGACGACAACACGCCAATGGTCTGGCGCGGCCCGATGGTTTCGGGCGCCTTGCTGCAGTTGGTCACGCAAACCGCGTGGGGCGACCTGGATTACCTGGTAATCGACATGCCGCCGGGCACCGGTGACATCCAGCTGACCCTGGCACAGAAAGTCCCGGTGGCGGGCGCGGTGATCGTCACCACACCTCAAGACCTGGCCTTGCTGGACGCTCGCAAGGGCGTGGAGATGTTCCGCAAAGTGAACATCCCGGTGCTGGGCGTGGTGGAAAACATGGCCGTGCACATCTGCTCGAACTGCGGACACGCCGAGCATCTGTTCGGTGAAGGCGGTGGTGAAAAACTGGCAACCCAGTACGGCGTTGAGCTACTGGCCTCGCTACCGCTGTCGATGCTGATCCGCGAACAGGCCGATGGCGGCAAGCCAACCGTCATCGCCGAGCCGGATAGCCAGATCGCCATGGTCTATCAAGAGTTGGCCCGCCACGTGGGTGCGCGGATCGTGTTGCAGGAAGCGGCGACGCCGGCGATGCCGAACATTACCGTCAGCGACGATTGATGACAGGCTGATCAGAGAGGGAAGCGAGCCAGCGCGCTTCCCTCTGCCGTGATGTCAGATCCGCAGCCCGCCGTCCATTTCCAGGATGCGCCCGGTGTAGTAATCGTTCTCGAAAATATAGGCGGCTGAATGGGCGATTTCTTCGGGCTTGCCCATGCGCTTGAGCGGAATCGCGGACGTCATTTTTTCCAGGGCCTCGGGCTTCATGCCCAGCGTCATCTCGGTTTCGATGAAGCCCGGTGCGATACCCGCCACGCGAATACCGTAGCGCGCCAGTTCCTTGGCCCAGGTCACGGTGGCGGCCGCCACGCCGGCCTTGGCGGCCGAGTAGTTGGTCTGGCCGACATTGCCGGCACGGGAGATCGACGAGATATTGATGATCGCGCCGTTGTTTTTCAGCTCGACCATTTTCGCCGCCACTTCACGGGTGCACAGGAACACGCCGGTGAGGTTGACATCGATCACGGCCTGCCATTGGGCCAGGCTCATCTTGGTCATTTCGCCGTCCTTGACCTTGAGCAGCAGGCCATCACGCAGGATCCCGGCGTTGTTGATCAGCCCATGGATCGCGCCGAAGTCATCGGCGGCCCGGGCGACCATGTCGATCACTTGGTCTTCATTGGCTACGTTGCACAGGTAGGCACGCGCCTCGACACCCTTGGCTGTGCAGGCGGCAACGGCCTGGTCGAGTTTTTCCTGGTTGAGGTCCACCAACGCCAGCTTCGCGCCTTTGCCCGCGAAATACTCGGCCATGGAGCGGCCCAGACCCTGGCAACCGCCAGTGATAATGATTACTTTGTCAGTGAGTTGCATTCTCATGTCCAGATGGCACAGCGGTGGAGGGACTCTTCGGGCGGCCTCTCGATTGCGACGGGTTAGCCCGTTTGCACACGAGAATTGTCCCCTGGTGTGTCGGAACATTACTCCAGTCACCTGACCGTTTTCTAGACGGATTTCATAAAAGGAGTCATAAATTGAGCGTTGAAGCTACCAAGCATGCCCGCGAACTGCTGCTCAAGGAATACCGTGGAATGCTCTCCACTCATTCCAAATCCATGCCCGGCTTTCCGTTCGGCTCCGTGGTCCCGTATTGCCTGGATGAGCAAGGCCGGCCGTTGATTCTGATCAGCCGGATCGCCCAGCACACGCACAACCTGCAAAAAGACCCCAAGTGCTCGATGCTGGTGGGCGAGCGGGGCGCCGAGGATGTGCAGGCCGTGGGACGCCTGACTTACCTGGCCGAAGCTCGAAAACTCGAAGACAGTGCCGCCATCGAAGCTGCCGCCGAGCGTTATTACCGCTACTTTCCTGACTCGCAGAACTACCACAAGGCCCATGACTTCGATTTCTGGGCGCTCGAGCCGGTGCGTCATCGCTACATCGGCGGCTTTGGCGCCATTCACTGGGTCGACCAGCTCACCCTGGCCAACCCCTTTGCCGGCAAAGCCGAAGCCAGCATGATTGAGCACATGAACGCCGATCACGCCAAGGCCATCGCCCATTACGTGGAGCTGGCCGGCCTGCCGAAAAGCGAACCGGCGCAACTTGTAGGCATCGACAGCGAAGGCATGCACCTGCGCATCGGGCAGGGCCTGCACTGGCTGGCGTTTCCCACGCCTTGCAACACGCCGACACAAGTGCGCGAAGCCTTGGTTTATCTGGCCCACGCCGAACAATGGCCAAAAAATGCCGAGGTTGACGCTTGAATTCACGAAAGGGCGACGTCATTTAGGTTTTCATAGCAAGGCATTCTTGCGTTGAGGAACCTTTTGATGCGCCCTTTTTTGTTGCTCTTTCTGCTATTCCCGGTGTTGGAGCTGTTCGTATTCGTCAAGGTCAGCGGTGCGATCGGGTTTTTCCCGGCGCTGCTGCTGGTCATTCTCGGCTCGATGCTTGGCGTGTTCGTGCTGCGCATTGCCGGCCTTGCCACGGCGCTGCGTGCCCGTGAAAGCCTGAGTCGGGGCGAGCTGCCTGCGCAGACCATGCTCGAGGGCCTGATGCTCGCCCTGGGTGGCGGTCTGTTGATCCTGCCTGGCTTCATCAGCGATGTGCTGGGCCTGGTCATGTTGTTGCCAATCACCCGTCGGTTGCTGGCCAATAAAATGCGTCGGCGCGCCGAGGAACAGGCGATGCACCAGCGGGCCTTCGCCGACGACCTGCAGCCACGCGGCGGGCCGGCTCCGCGAGAACCCCTGGGCCGCGAGCCCAACGTGATCGAAGGCGAATTCGAACACCGCGATCCCAAGTAGCTTTTCAGTGACACGGCAGTCGATGCCACGGCACCTTCGGGTGCCGTGTTCGTTTTGCTCGTTAAGTAAAAAATTTCACCTGCGGCCCTTGTAATCGGCTTGTACGCCCTTATGTATGGGTCACCGCAAGGTTTCCGGTGGCAACACCGGACAGACTTCCGCGGTTCGCTTGACGAACCGCACCCGGCACCGCCGGATCCGTAAACCCGCCGGGACTACACCGGCCGATGAAAACCACAATTAGGAGAGATCGACAATGAAGCTTCGTCCTCTGCATGACCGCGTCGTCGTCCGTCGCAGCGAAGAAGAAAAGAAAACCGCTGGCGGTATCGTCCTGCCAGGTTCGGCTGCCGAAAAGCCAAACCAGGGTGAAGTCCTCGCTGTAGGCCCAGGCAAAGCCCTGGAAAACGGTGAAGTACGTGCGCTGTCCGTGAAAGTGGGTGACAAGGTTGTGTTCGGCCCTTACTCCGGCAGCAACACAGTGAAAGTCGACGGTGAAGACCTGCTGGTTATCGGCGAAAGCGAAATCCTCGCTGTTGTCGAAGGCTGATTCCCCGCTCATTTTCCCGCTACTACAAAGTATTTAAGGAATATCGATCATGGCTGCTAAAGAAGTTAAATTCGGCGATTCCGCCCGCAAGAAAATGCTCGCCGGTGTCAACGTCCTGGCTGACGCAGTAAAAGCGACCCTGGGCCCGAAAGGCCGTAACGTGATCATCGAGAAGAGCTTCGGCGCTCCGACCATCACCAAGGACGGCGTATCCGTAGCCAAGGAAATCGAGCTGAAAGATCGCTTCGAAAACATGGGCGCGCAGCTGGTCAAAGACGTTGCCTCCCGTGCCAACGATGACGCCGGCGACGGTACCACCACCGCTACCGTACTGGCTCAGTCGATCGTCAACGAGGGCCTGAAAGCCGTCGCTGCCGGCATGAACCCGATGGACCTCAAGCGCGGTATCGACAAGGCGACCATCGCCATCGTCAAGGAACTGAAGGGTCTGGCCAAGCCTTGCGCTGACTCCAAGGCTATCGCCCAGGTAGGTACCATTTCCGCCAACTCCGACAACTCCATCGGCGACATCATTGCCGAAGCCATGGAAAAAGTCGGCAAGGAAGGCGTGATCACTGTTGAAGAAGGCTCGGGCCTGGAAAACGAACTGTCGGTCGTAGAAGGCATGCAGTTCGACCGTGGCTACCTGTCCCCTTACTTCGTCAACAAGCCGGACACCATGGTTGCCGAGCTGGACAGCCCGCTGATCCTGCTGGTCGACAAGAAGATCTCCAACATTCGCGAAATGCTGCCAGTGCTGGAAGCCGTTGCCAAAGCCGGCCGCCCACTGCTGATCGTGGCTGAAGACGTCGAAGGCGAAGCCTTGGCGACCCTGGTCGTGAACAACATGCGTGGCATCGTCAAAGTCGCAGCCGTCAAGGCTCCAGGCTTCGGCGACCGTCGCAAGGCCATGCTGCAGGACATCGCCGTACTGACCGGCGGTACCGTTATCTCCGAAGAGATCGGCCTGAGCCTGGAAAGCACTACCCTGGAGCACCTGGGTAACGCCAAGCGCGTAATCCTCTCCAAGGAAAACACCACCGTGATCGACGGTGCTGGCAACGACGCCGACATCCAGGCTCGTGTCACCCAGATCCGCGCACAAGTGGCCGAGACTTCGTCCGACTACGACCGTGAAAAACTGCAAGAACGCCTGGCCAAGCTGTCCGGCGGTGTTGCTGTCATCAAGGTTGGCGCCGGTTCCGAAGTTGAAATGAAAGAGAAGAAAGCCCGCGTTGAAGACGCCCTGCACGCGACCCGCGCAGCCGTCGAAGAAGGCGTGGTGCCTGGCGGCGGCGTGGCACTGGTTCGTGCCCTGCAAGCCATCAGCGAGCTGAAAGGCGACAACGATGACCAGAACGTGGGCATCCAGTTGCTGCGTCGCGCTGTTGAAGCGCCTCTGCGCCAGATCGTTGCCAACTCCGGCGACGAGCCAAGCGTAGTGGTCGACAAGGTCAAGCAGGGTTCGGGTAACTACGGTTACAACGCTGCTACCGGCGAATACGGCGACATGATCGAAATGGGTATCCTGGACCCAGCCAAAGTGACTCGTTCGGCTCTGCAAGCGGCTTCGTCGATTGCCAGCCTGATGATCACCACCGAGGCGATGATCGCTGAGATCAAGGACGACGCTCCAGCTGGCGGCGGCATGCCAGACATGGGCGGCATGGGTGGCATGGGCGGCATGATGTAAGCCAGCCTTACCCCTGTAGCGAAAAACCCCGCCTGCGAAAGCAGGCGGGGTTTTTTAATGCGTGCGCCAGGCATGGCGCGTTGCGCGTAAGCGCAACCAGCTTGGCTGTGGTGGCCACGCTGGTGACTTGGAGGTGAAAGTCCTCTACA
>NZ_JABWQW010000109.1:0-219 GCF_014268645.1 Pseudomonas sp. SWRI154 | reverse complement strand
CCGAGAACAGAGGGTCGAAGATCGGCGTAAGCTGCTGCAGCAGGGCCTGTTGGATCAGGCGATCCACGACGCTGGGGATGCCCAACTGCCGCGTTCCACCTTTGGGTTTTGGGATTTCGACGGCGCGCACACCTTGCGGGTGATACTCGCCGGCCAGCAACCGAGCCTTGAGGATCGGCCAATACTGATTCGTGTAGTCCGCCAGTTGCTCCACCGTCA
>NZ_JABWQW010000108.1:0-223 GCF_014268645.1 Pseudomonas sp. SWRI154 | reverse complement strand
GGCGCAAGCTCGGGCGTGCTCGACGTAGCCGTCGGCAACGACGTTTACCAAGGCCCGACCACCGTCACTGAAAGCATCAGTACCGCCACTGGTGGCAACCTCGAAGCCATCGCACCGAACACCGCTCCAGTCAGCACCATCGTCAGCGATGTCGATGACACCACCACCGTGACGTTGACCGCCACACCAACCGTGAACGAAAACGGCACGATCACCTACACCG
>NZ_JABWQW010000107.1:0-229 GCF_014268645.1 Pseudomonas sp. SWRI154 | reverse complement strand
CCACACTACCATCGGCGATGCATCGTTTCACTGCTGAGTTCGGGATGGGATCAGGTGGTTCCAATGCTCTATGGTCGTCAAGAAATTCGGGAACCAACCCGTTTAAAAACGTGTTGGTGAAAATCGGTGACTTCTACTAAAACAAAACCCCTACCTGCATCAGCAGATAGGGGTTTCGGAATTTAATCTTGACGATGACCTACTCTCACATGGGGAAACCCCACACTAC
>NZ_JABWQW010000106.1:0-234 GCF_014268645.1 Pseudomonas sp. SWRI154 | reverse complement strand
ACTACCGCCACGCCCAGGGCGGCGCGCTGATCGCCATCGACCTCAACGGCACGTGCCTGACCGAGCACCGTTTCAAAGGCGGACGCGAACAACAACGCCAGCAGGGCCTGCTGCTCAGCGACTACAGCTACGACGAACAGGGTCGCCTCAAGGCCCAGACCGTGTGGCAGACCCAGCAACAGCAATTGTTCTGGCGCGACTATTCCTACGACGCGGGCGGCAACCTCGCCGCGC
>NZ_JABWQW010000105.1:0-234 GCF_014268645.1 Pseudomonas sp. SWRI154 | reverse complement strand
ACCAAGGCCCAACGACGATCACCGAATCGATCAAAGATGCATCCGGTGGCAACCTCGAAGCTATCGCACCAAACACCGCTCCGGTCAGCACCATCGTCAGCGACGTCAACGACACCACCACCGTGACATTGACCGCCACACCGACCGTGAACGAAAACGGCACGATCACCTACACCGCTACTTTGACCGGTGCTGACGGCAAACCCGTCACCGCACAGAACGGTCCGGTCACCG
>NZ_JABWQW010000104.1:0-235 GCF_014268645.1 Pseudomonas sp. SWRI154 | reverse complement strand
ACAAAATTGGTGGGTCTGGGCAGATTCGAACTGCCGACCTCACCCTTATCAGGGGTGCGCTCTAACCAACTGAGCTACAGACCCAATTTCGAGCTTGTAACTGTTAGCTGTGAGCTATCAGCTTGGAGCTTAAAGCTGCTTCTATCGTCTTCTTCAATGAATCAAGCAATTCGTGTGGGAGCTCATGGAGCAGCTGCGGTCGTCGATTAAGGAGGTGATCCAGCCGCAGGTTCCC
>NZ_JABWQW010000103.1:0-243 GCF_014268645.1 Pseudomonas sp. SWRI154 | reverse complement strand
AGGGTGGCCCAGCCCTGGTGTTCGGCGACGAGGCGGTCCTGGGCGTCGTATTCGTAGGCCAGCGGCCAATGGCCGTCGTCGACGCTGACCAAGCGCCCGAGGGCGTCGTAGCGGTACTCGACCGTTTCGCCGTCGGGCAAGGTCTTGCGCAACAGGCGTCCTGCAGAATCCCTTTGGTAAGCGGTGACCCGTTGGCTGCCGTCGGAACCAAACTCGGTCTTTTCCAGCAGGTGGCCGTTGAGG
>NZ_JABWQW010000102.1:0-275 GCF_014268645.1 Pseudomonas sp. SWRI154 | reverse complement strand
GACCGTGGTGATTCCGGATTACGGTATCCAGCCCGGCGACCAAGTCAGCGTGACCTGGACCGGGGCGGCCGGCACCGCCCCGGGCGGGTCTCACCCCACGCCGGTGCAAGTACTACCAAGTAGCCGGGAAATAACTATTCCGGTGTCGGTGATCGCCTACAACTTGGGCAAGTCGGTGACGGTCACCTACACCGTCACGCGCAGTAGCGGAACGAAGCCGCCGTCCACTGCCTTAACGGTGGCAGTGCAGGCGATGCCCGCCGAGGCGCTGATGC
>NZ_JABWQW010000101.1:0-276 GCF_014268645.1 Pseudomonas sp. SWRI154 | reverse complement strand
CCGCTGGGTTGCGCAGCGACCCCAAAATTTCCGGATTGAAAAGCGACGACTGCTGCGCAGCCGAGCGGGAGCAAGCTCCCTCGCCACGGGTTCGACGGTGTTTCGACTACTGAGTTGGCTCCGCCAGTTCGATGTCAGTCAGGGCACGGTTGACCAGTAAGGTGCCCAGCTCGATCAACTGCTGGAGCCCCAACGCCACATGCCGCCGTGAGCCTTCCAGGTCGAATGCCAGGTCACTGGCCATCGCATTGGCCGAGGCCAGGGTTTCGCTGAGGG
>NZ_JABWQW010000100.1:0-283 GCF_014268645.1 Pseudomonas sp. SWRI154 | reverse complement strand
AGGGTGGCCCAGCCCTGGTGTTCGGCGACGAGGCGGTCCTGGGCGTCGTATTCGTAGGCCAGCGGCCAATGGCCGTCGTCGACGCTGACCAGACGCCCGAGGGCGTCGTAGCGGTACTCGACGGTCGTCCCGTCGGGCAAGGTTTTGCGCAGCAAACGGCCGGCGGTGTCGCGTTGGTATTGGGTGACCCGCTGGCTGCCGTCGGAACCAAACTCGGTCTTTTCCAGCAGGTGGCCGTTGAGGTCGTAGGCGTAGCCGGTGCGCTGGCCGTCGAAGCCGGTTT